>JAEKLK010000088.1 GCA_019509895.1 Betaproteobacteria bacterium
CGACGCTCGTCAGCTGGAGTTCGGGCCCATGGCGATCACACGCGCGCAGTGCCCGCCGGGCTCGCTGCACGATCAGCTAGTGAAGCAGCTTCCCTACGTTCGCTCCTATCTCATCAAGGACCAGCACCTGTTCCTCTCGCTCATGGCCGATGGCGGAACCTATGAGTTCGAACCGGTCAAGTGATCTTGCGCGGCTGATCGTCGCAAGTGCGCTTGCGCTCGCGGCCGCATGTGTCGCAGCGCAGGAGCGAGGCCCCGTGCGCCTCGATAATTGGGCCTATTACCAGCGCAACACCGACGATAGCGAGCAATGGCAGTACCGGCTGCGCTTCGACATCCCGTTCCGCTTCGCGAGCGGTTGGGAATTCACGCAGCGTGCCTACCTGCCGCTCCTGCTCTATACGAACCGCACCGGGCCGGCGAATCCCGACGGCGGCTGGGCGGCCGGTCTCGGCGACTGGTTCTTCGATGAGTACTTCACCACGCCCGAGCTCACGAAGAACGGACGTGGCCTGCTTGGCGTGCGATTCGTGCTGCCGACCGGCGGACGCTCGCCCTTCGGCTCGGGGCAGTATCAATGGGCGCCCTGCGTCGGCTTCGCCTACGACATGCCCGAGATCGGGGTGCGCATCGCACCGCTCGCGCGCTACTTCATGAGCTTCCATGCCGGCGAGGACAACGCGGGGCAGGTACGCCGGCTCGATCTCTATACGACCGTCAGCAAGGCGCTGGGAAACGGATGGACGCTACGCATCTACGACGAGAATCCGATTTCCTATAACAATGTCAGCCAGAAATGGTTCGTGCCGCTCGACGCGCAGCTCGTCAAGCGCGCGCGCAAGGATCTCGAGTTCGCTTTCGGCGCGGCGTACGGATTAGTCCGCGACGATCCGCGCTACCTTACCCAGGCCTATGCCCGGGTCAGCCTGTATTTCTGAGCTCGAGAAGGCGGCGCCGGAAGCCAAAGGGTAGGGTTCGCCCGCTTCCGGCAGTAAACTCCTGCCCTCTGGCAGGAGGTCCGCATGAAGCTATCCCGCGAGCAATTGGAGCAGTTCGACCGCGACGGCTATCTTTTCTTCCCGTCGCTCTTCACACCGCCGGAGATCAAGGTGCTGACGGACGAAGTGCCGTCGCTCTACGCGCAGCGCCGGCCGGAGAACGTGCGCGAGAAGACCGGCGACGTGGTGCGCACCAACTTCGCCGCGCACCTGTACAGCTATCCGTTTGCCAAGCTGGCGCGCCACCCGCGCATGGTGGAGCCGATCAAGCAGCTCTTCGGCGAGGACGTGTACATGCACCAGTTCAAGATCAACGGCAAGGCGGCCTTCGACGGCGACGTCTGGCAGTGGCACCAGGACTACGGCACCTGGCGTGCCGACGACCAGATGCCGGAAGCGCGCGCCATGAACGTCGCCATCTTTCTCGACGACGTGAACGAGTTCAACGGCCCGCTCATGTTCATTCCGGGCAGCCACAAGTTGGGCGTGCTCGATGCGCAGCACGACGTCGATACGACCAGCTATCCGCTCTGGGTGATCAACCACGACACCATCGCCAAGCTGGTCGAGCGCGCACGCATCGCCGCGCACAATGAGGAAGGGCGCAAAGGAATCGTTGCGCCTAAAGGTCCGGGCGGCTCGATGATTCTCTTCCACGGCTGCCTGGTGCACGCCTCCACCGCCAACCTTTCGCCGTGGAATCGCGTCAGCGTCTATTTGTCGCTCTGCGCCGTGTCGAACCACATCCGTCGCTTCAAGCGCCCGGGTTACATCGCGCACCGCGACTTCGCGCCGATCCAGTGCCTGCCCGACGATTGCCTGCTTAATCGCTACGACGTGCCGCTTCCCTGGAAGAACGGCACGCCAGCCGAAGAGCTGCAGCCGGCGCTCAAGGCTGCGTAATTGGTGACAGTCACCCTTTTTCCATGAACCTCTACGCCAAGCTTCAGGAACGCACGGGCCGGCCGCTGCGCCTCGGTCTCATCGGCGCGGGCAAGTTCGCCGCGATGTACCTGGCGCAGGTGCCCAAGACGCCGGGCATCCATCTCGCCGGTATCGCGGATCTCTCGCCGGCGAATGCCAAGGCGAATCTCGAGCGCGTGGGCTGGAAGCCGGCGGTGTTCGCCGCGCCGAGCCTCGACGCGGCGCTGAAGTACCACAGCACGCATCTCGGCGACGACTGGCGCGCGCTCGTCTCGCATCCTGAGATCGACATCATCGTCGAGGCGACCGGCAATCCGATCGCCGCCGTCGAGCATGCGCTTGCCGCGTTCGAGCACGGCAAGCATGTCGTCATGGTGACTGTGGAGGCGGATGCCTTCTGCGGGCCGCTGCTGGCGCAGAAGGCGGCGGCGGCCGGCGTGGTTTACAGCCTTGCCTACGGCGACCAGCCGGCGCTGATCTGCGATCTGGTCGACTGGGCGCGCGCCGCCGGCTTCCCGGTGGTCGCGGCGGGACGCGGCCACAAGTGGCTGCCGCACTATTCGCAATCGACGCCCGAGACGGTCTGGGGCTACTACGGCCTCACGCCCGAGCAGGCGAAGATCGGCGGACTGAACCCGAAGATGTTCAACTCGTTCCTCGACGGCTCGAAGCCGGCGATCGAGACCACCGCCGTCTGCAACGCGACCGGGCTAACGCCGGCACCCGAGGGCTTGCTGTATCCGCCGGGTTCGGTCGATGAAATTCCGGCGCTGATGCGCCCGCGCAGCGAAGGCGGCACGCTGCATCACAAGGGCCAAGTGGAAGTAATCTCGTCGTTGCGCGCCGATGGAACGCCGATTCCCTACGACATTCGCTTCGGCGTCTTCGTCGTGTTCGAAGGCGAGACGGAGTACATCCAGCGCTGCTTCAGCGAGTATGGCGTCAAGACCGATCCGTCCGGTCGCTACGCGTGCCTGTACAAGCGCTGGCACCTTATCGGTCTCGAGGTCGGCATCTCGGTCGCCTCGGTCGGCCTGCGCGGCGAACCGACCGGCTGCCCGACCGGCTGGCGCGCGGACGCGGTCGCCACCGCCAAGCGCGATTTGAAAGCCGGCGAGCTGCTCGACGGCGAAGGCGGCTACACCGTCGTCGGCCGCCTCATGCCGGCAGCCGAATCCGTGGCGCAGGGCTGCCTGCCGCTCGGCCTTGCGCACGGCTGGAAGGTGCAGCGGCCGGTGGCCGCCGGGCAGCCGGTGCGCTGGAGCGACGTCGCCGTGGACCAGAACAATACGGCGGTGCGCGTGCGCCGCGAGATGGAAGCCGCCTTCACCCCGCGGCTAAGGAGCGCCGCCTAGCCTAGTGGTACTCAATGCGCACGTTCGCCAGGTAGTCGGCGTAATCGCGCATCAGCAGGACGAGCGCATGCAAGTCACCCGCGCGCGCGTACTGGTCGATCTGGCGACCCAGCGTTGTCACGTAATCGAAGCCGTACGAGCCGCCAACGCCGCGCATCCGGTGTGCGAGGTGCCGTAACCGGTCGAAATCGCTCCGCACCACCGCGTCCTGCAGGCTCTCGAGCTCGGTGTGGCGGTTCTCCAGGAATGTCGGCACCAGGTCCTGCAGGCGGCTGGATACCACGGCCTGATATTTGTCGGGTGAGTTCATGCTGCAATTTCATCCGAGTCCCGCGCGTGCGCCTAGGGGACGCGGTCACCCGTGCTAGGTGATTATTTACCTGAGCCGAAGACCTCTTTCGCGCAGCGAAACGCCACCACCGCCGCCGGTACACCGCAGTAGATCGCAGTCTGCAGCAGCACCTCCTTGATCTCCTCCTTGGTGAGGCCGTTGTTCAGCGCGCCGCGTAGATGCAACTTCAGCTCGTGCTCCTTGCCGAGCGCGGTGAGCATGCCCAGGTTCAGCACCGAGCGCATCTTGCGTGACAGCCCGGGGCGGTTCCAGATGTCGTTCCAGCAGTAGGTGTTGAGCAGCTCGGTGAACTCGCGGTTGAAGTCGTCGACGCCCGCCATCGATTTCTCCACCCATTCCCGGCCGAGCACCTCGGTGCGCGTCTTGAGGCCTGAGTCGGAGCGCTCCTTGTGCGGCCGCTTGTCCATCTCCATCGTTGATCTCCTCGGCGAAATTGGATGAGGGGAGCCACTATACTTTCTCCGTGAGCAAAAGATTGGAGGGGCGGGTCGCCATCGTCACCGGCGGCGGGCACGGCATCGGCAAGGCCTACGCGCGGCGACTCGCGGAGGACGGCGCCGCCGTGGTGATCGCCGAGCTCGACGGCTCGGCGGCCGAGCGCGTCGCCGCGGAGATTGGCGGACTGGCGGTTGCCACCGACGTCGCCGACAAGCCGAGCGTCGATAACATGGCGCGCCGCGCGCTCGAGCGCTTCGGGCGCATCGACGTGCTGGTGAACAACGCCGCCATCTTCGCCACCGTGCCGATGTCGCGCGCGCCGTTCGACGAGATCGATCCGGCGGAGTGGGACCGCATGATGGCGGTCAACCTGCGCGGCACCTGGCTCGCCTGCCGCGCGGTCATTCCGCAGATGCGCAATCAGCGCTACGGCAAGATCATCAACATCAGCTCGAGCACGGCGATCAAGGGCTCCGCCTCGCGCATCCATTACGTCACCAGCAAGGCCGGCATCATCGGCTTCACCAAGACGCTGGCGATGGAGGTCGGCAAGGACAACATCTGCGTCAACTGCATCGCGCCCGGCAGCACGCTCTCGGAGGAGAACGCCGACGACGCGCTGATCAAGTACCGGCAGGCGGCCGCTGGCACGCGGGCGCTGCAACGGATGGAGCGGCCGGAGGATCTCGTCGGTGCCGTCGCCTTCTTCGCCTCGTCCGACAGCGACTTCATCACCGGCCAGACGCTCGTCGTCGATGGCGGCGCCTGCCTGCATTAAGGAAACCATGACCTACGAAATCGCCGCTGATTGGGTGCATGTGCAATACGCCGAACGCTCGCAGTTCACCGAGGTGTACGGCTTCTCGGGCACGCAGGGGATGGTGAATTGCGAGGGGCTGCGCTACACACCGAAAGGCAAGCCCTCGAAGACGCTCGCCGTCTACATGCATCCGTCCTCCACGCTGCAGCTCCTGCCGATGCCCGGCGCGATGGCGCGCGCCGGTGTGCATGTGCTCTGCGCCGGCAGCCGCTTCGCCAAGAACGACACGCCGCTCATCATGGAGAAGGTGGTGCTCGATCTCGGCGCCTACATCCGCCACGCCAAGGAGCGCTGGGGCTACGAGAAGATCGTGCTGTGCGGCTGGTCGGGCGGCGGTTCGCTGTCGCTCTTCTACCAGGCGCAGGCGCAAAAGCCGAGCGTCAAGCAGACGCCCGCCGGCGATCCGGTCGACCTCGGCGGGCTGATTGCCGCCGATGCGATGATCTTCCAGGCGGCGCACCTGTCGCGCGCGCGCATGCTGTCCGAATGGATCGACCCGTCGGTGATCGACGAGGCCGATCCCGACCGGCGCGAGCTCGAGCTGGATATCTACAACCCCAAGTGCCCGAACAGGCCGCCGTACGAGCAGGAATTCATCGCCCGCTTCCGCGCCGCGCAGCTCGAGCGGATGCGCCGGCGCACGGCGTTTGTGAAGGACACGCTGGCGACGCTCAAGCGCGGGGGCGGCGACGAGCTCGAGCGCGGCTTCGTCACTTATCGCACCATGGCCGATCTGCGCTTCATGGATCCGGCGATCGACCCGAACGACCGCAAGCCCGGCTGGTGCTACCTCGGAAGACCCGAGACCGCGAACACCGGGCCGGTCGGCATCGGCCGCTTCTCGACGCTGCGGGCGTGGCTCTCGCAATGGTCGGTGGAAGACTCGAATGCCGACGGGCCGCGCTCGGCGAAGTCGATCACCGTGCCGCTGCTCGCGATCGAGAACTCGGCCGACGACGCCGTGCCGCAGCCGCACGCGCGCATCATCCACGACGCGGC
>JAEKLK010000274.1 GCA_019509895.1 Betaproteobacteria bacterium
CCGGAAAAGATGGCGAAGCTCGGCGTCGCCGGGCTCGAGCGCTACATCAAGACGATTGGCCTCTACCGCAACAAGGCGAAGAACGTCGTCGAGCTCTCGCGCCTGCTGGTCGAGAAGCACGGCGGCCAGGTGCCGACGACCCGTGAAGAGCTGGAGGCGCTGCCAGGGGTCGGACGCAAGACCGCCAATGTGGTGCTGAACACAGCGTTCGGCCAGCCGACCATGGCGGTGGACACGCATATCTTCCGGGTGGCCAACCGCACCAACCTCGCCCCCGGCAAGGATCCGCGCGAGGTGGAGGATCGGCTGGTCAAGTTCACGCCGCCCGAGTTCCTGAAGAACGCGCATCATTGGCTGATCCTGCACGGGCGCTACGTGTGCATCGCGCGCAAGCCGGGGTGTCCCGAGTGCCTGATCCGCGACCTGTGCGAGTACCGGCAAAAGACCAAGGCCTGACGTGTTCGATCCCACGCGCGAGCAGGTACGCGAGACGTTCTTCGGCGCCTGGCGCAAATACCGGGCCGGCGAGCCGCTGGTCGGCATCGAGGCGGTGGCGGTGGACGTGGTCCTGGCGCACCCGGAGTACCACGCTATCCTCGATGATCCCGAGCGCCATCGCGAGCGCGACTATGTCGACGAGGGCAATCCGTTCCTGCACATGAGCCTCCACATGGCCCTGGAGGAACAGCTTTCGATCGACCAGCCGCCGGGCATCGCCGCGCGTTTTGCCGAGCTCGTGCGCCGCGCCGGCGAGCGCCACGGGGCGGTCCACGAGGCGATCGAGTGCCTGGCCGAAACCATCTGGCGAGCGCAGCGCAACAATGCGCCGCCGGACGGCGACGCCTACCTCGCGTGCCTGGAGCGGCGTCCGCCCCGACGCTGACCGGACTACAAGCGCGCCTCGGGCGCTAAATCTGCCGCCCTCATGATGGCCTCTCCATGACGGAGATGGCGCCATGAAAATACGAATCGCGCTGGTTGCGCTCGCCGCTTTCCTTGCCGCGCCGCTCGCTTTCGCCAGCGATGCCACCGACACCGTGCTGCTGGTGGCGAAGCGAAACCTCCATGACCGGCTCTACGGCGCGACCGTGATCGTCGCGCGCCCGCTGGGCGAGGATCGCCACCTCGGCTTCATCGTGAACAAGCCGACCAACATGACGCTCGGCAAGCTGTTCCCGAAGCATCCGCCCTCGCAGAAGGTGATCGATCCGGTTTACCTCGGCGGCCCGACCGGCCCGGAGGTGATCTTCGCGCTCGTCAAGGGTAGCCAGAGTCCCGGGGGCCGCTCGTTGCAGCTCGCGCCGGGTCTCTACGTCGCGTACGACTCGAGCGTCGTCGACCGCATCATCGAGACGCAGCCGCAGCAGGCGCGTTTCCTCGCCGGCATGGTGCTATGGGCGCCGGGGGAGCTCGAAGAGGAACTGCGCCGCGGTCTTTGGCACACGCTTGAGCCGCAGCCGGATATCTTCCTGCGCAAGTCCACCGAGGGGCTCTGGGAAGACCTCGTCACGCGCTCCGAGCGCAAAGCCAACAGCATCTGAATTCGGGGCCAGGACCGGAATTACTCCGGCGGGCCCTCTTCCACAGCAGAGCTTCCTAATTCGGGTCCTGGCCCCGAATTCTCAGCGCTGGTCGTGCAGCGCCGTCTGCGGCTGGCTCGAGAACCAGGCGGCGAGGTCCTCGATGTCCTGCTTCGAGAGCTGCCCGGCGAAGCCTTTCATGATCGCGTTGTTGCGGCGGCCGTTCTTGTAGTCGCTGAGCGCGCGCACGAGATAGTCCTCGTACTGGCCCGCGAGCACCGGCTGATCAGGCGCCGAAGGCTTGTTGCCGTCGGGACCATGGCATGCGGCGCACACCTGCTCAGCCTTCTGCTTGCCACGCGCCGCATCGCCGGCATGAGCGCCGGCCGCGATCGCCATGGCGACGAAACCAAAAACGACGCGCGTCATTTCGCCGGCACTCCGTAGTATTCGGCGAGCTCCTTCATCTGCTCCTCGTTCAGGCTCGCCGCGATGCCGCGCATTGACGGATGCGAGCGTTCGCCCGCCTTGTACGCCTTGAGCGCGGCGATGATGTAGCCCGGCTGCTGGCCGGCGATCTTCGGCACGTGATAGACGTCGGGAAACGCCGTCTTATAGCCGGGAATGCCGTGGCAGCCGATGCACTGCGCGTGGAAGTTTTCTATCGGCAAGGATTTTTGCGCCGTCGCCGGCCGGTTTTCCTGCACCGTCGGCGCCTTGTCCGCCGGCGGCTTCGGCTTGCCCTGCGCCGCGGCGCTTTGCATGCCGAGCGCAATCACTGCGCCGAGCATCGCGTGCACAATCGAAAAGTTCACCATCGGAGTGCGCGGCATTCTAGCGGAAAGGCGCTGTTAAAATGCAACTTTCCCCCGTCGAAAGCGCGAAATGCGGTTCACCGGCTCGCCCTCCTACGTCTCGACCGAGGATCTGACGCTCGCGGTCAATGCGGCGATCACGCTGCAGCGGCCGCTGCTCGTCAAAGGTGAACCCGGCACGGGCAAGACGATGCTCGCGGTTGAAGTGGCGCGCTCGCTCGGCGTGCCGCTTCTCGAGTGGCACATCAAGTCGACGACCAAGGCGCAGCAGGGCCTCTATGAATACGACGCGGTCAGCCGCCTGCGCGATTCGCAGCTCGGCGATCCGCGCGTGCAGGACATCCACAACTACATCGTCAAGGGAATGCTCTGGCAGGCGTTCACCGCCGAGAAGCCCGTGGTCCTCCTGATCGACGAGGTCGACAAGGCCGACATCGAATTCCCGAACGACCTCCTGCGCGAGCTCGACCGCATGGAGTTCTACGTCTACGAGACGCGCGAGCTGGTGAAGTCGAAGCATCGGCCGATCGTCTTCATCACCTCGAACAATGAGAAGGAGCTGCCCGACGCGTTCCTGCGCCGCTGCTTCTTCCATTACATCCGCTTCCCGGACAAGGAGACGATGGAGAAGATCGTCTCGGTGCACTTCCCGACGCTGAAGAAGTCGCTGCTGCGCGAGGCGATGGAAGTGTTCTTCGAGGTGCGCGAAGTGCCGGGACTGAAGAAGAAGCCCTCGACCTCCGAGCTCCTCGACTGGCTGAAGCTGCTCCTCGCCGAGGACATCCCTCCGGAAGCGCTGCACTCCAAGGACCGCAAGACCATCATCCCGCCGCTGCACGGCGCGCTCCTGAAGAACGAGCAGGACGTGCATCTTTTCGAGCGCCTGGTGTTCATGACGCGCGCGAAAGGCGCCTGACACTCTCGCCGTGTACGTTGTGCCGATGCGTGCAGCCTTGTGCCTCGTGCTCCTCCTCAGCGGTTGCGCTGCGCTCAGCGAAACCGACTGCCGCGGCACCGATTGGTACCAGCTCGGCAAGCGAGACGGCGAGGTCTACGGCTCGCGCGCGATGATCGACCAGTACACGCAGAGCTGCGCCGCCTTCGGCGTCAAGCCCGATGAAGCGCGCTACATGCTCGGCTGGGAGGACGGCAACATGGAATACCGGCAGCGCACCGGGTACGGCGGCGGACCTGATTGAAGAAGAGGCGCAACCGCCTTGTCGCGGAAGCGCCGGGATGGACGAGCCATAGGGAAGCCCATTTATACTCCGCTGCATGCTCGAGCTCTACTTCGCACCGGGCGCCTGCTCGTTCGTGCCGCACGTGGCGCTCGAGGCGATCAAGGCGCCGTTCGAGCCGAAGCTCATAAAGCTGCACAAGGGCGAGCAGCGCACGCCCGCTTACCTCGCGCTTAATCCCCACGGCCAGGTGCCCCTCCTGGTGATCGACGGCAAGCCGCTGTCGCAGATCATGGCGATCGTCGGTTGGCTGGTACGCGAGTTTCCGGACGCGGGCCTCGTGCCCGCCGATCCGTGGGCGCGCGCACAGGCGCTATCGCAGCTCGCCTGGATGAACACCACGGCGCATCCGACCTTCACGCGCATTTTCTTCCCTGAGCGTTTCGCCGACAGCGAAGGCGCTCGCGCGGAGGTGAAAGCGCGCGCGGCCGCCGAGTTCCGTGGCTACCTCGAGCGCGTGCAGGCCTGGATCGCGAAAGCCGATCGCTGCTGCGCTGGGGCGGGTTCGCCGGCGTCGATCCGCAATCGCTGCCCGCCTATCACGCGTATATCCAGCGCGTCATGCAGCATCCCGCGGTGGCTGCGGTGCTCGCGCGCGAGCGCATCGGCCTCGATACCTATAAGGGCTGACGGTGGACGTCACACTTACTTTCGACAATGGTCCGGAGCCCGCGGTCACGCCGCGCGTGCTCGACGTTCTTGCGCACACCCGCGTGAACGCGACCTTCTTCGCCCTCGGCTCGAAGCTCGCCGATCCCGAGCGGCGCGCGATCGCCAAGCGCGCGCACGCCGAAGGCCACTGGATCGGCAACCACACCTGGTCGCACCAGCAGCCGCTCGGACGGCTCAACGATACGGCGCGCGTGCTCGCCGAGATCATCGACACCGATGCCGCGATCGGCGAGCTCGCGCATCCCGACCGCCTCTTCCGGCCCTTTGGCGGGGGCGGCGCCCTCGGCACGCACCTCCTGAATCCGGTCGCGGTCGAGCTGCTCAAGAAAGAGCGCATGACCTGCGTGCTGTGGAACGCTGTCCCGCGCGACTGGGAAGATCCGCGCGGGTGGGTCGAGACGGCGCTCGCGCAGTGCCTGACGCAGGCCTGGACGCTCCTCGTACTGCACGACCTGCCCACCGGCGCCATGGGCCGGCTGCGCATCTTCATCGACCGCGTACTCGATCACGGCGGCCGCTTCCGGCAGGAGTTCCCGCCCGAATGCGTGCCGATCCGCCGCGGCGAGGTGGTCGGCCAGCTCGAGCCCTACGTCGCCGCCTGACTCAGTCCGCGGTGACGCCGGCCGCCTTGATGACGCGCGCCCAGCGCTCGGCGTCCTGCCGGAGCCAGGCGCGGAACTCCTCCGGCGAGCTCGCATGCACGAGCGCGCCGAGCTGCTTCAGGCGCTGCCCGGTCTCCGGCTTCGCGAGCGATGAGCGCACGGCTGCGTTCAGCTTCTGCACCACCGGCGCGCTGATCCCGGCGGGGCCGACGACGCCGAGGCCCTGCGTGTAATCCTCGAAGCCCGGCAATCCCGATTCCGCCGTCGTCGGCACGCCGGGATAGTCGGGATGCCGCTTCTCGGTCGTCACCGCGAGCGCCTTCAGCCGCTTCTCGCGCACCTGCTCGGCGATGCCGATCATCGGATAGAACATGAAGCTCACGCGTCCGGCCATGACTTCGGTCAGCGCCGGTGCATTACCGCGGAAAGGCACGTGCGTCATGCGCGTATTGGTGAGCGTGGCGAGCAGCGCGCCCGCGAGATGCGCCGAGCCGCCGTTACCCGCGGATCCGTACGAAATCTCGCCCGGCCGTGCCTTTGCGGCGGCGATGACGTCCGGCACGGAAGCGAAGGGCGAGTCGGCGCCCGCGACCATCACCATCGGCAGGAACGCAAGCAGGCTGATCGTCGTGAAGTCGGCGAGCGGATCGTAGGACTTCTTGTCCGCCATCAGGAGCGCGTTCACGTTGTGCGAAAGCGTCGTCACGAGGAACGTATAGCCGTCGGCGGGCGCCTTCTTGACCTCGAGCGTGCCGATGAGACCGTTGGCGCCGGTGCGGTTCTCCACGACCACCGGCTGCCCGAGCGACGCCGCCATGTCCTGCGCGACGATGCGCCCGATTACATCGGTGGGCCCGCCCGCCGCATAGCCGATCACCATGCGCAGCGGCTTCGCCGGAAAGTCCTGTGCTTGCGCGCACGAGATGCAAAGCGCGATGCCTATGAGGAGAGCGCGCTTCACAGATCCTCCGGCCGGAAATAGCGGTTCGCCATCACCTGGCAGCGCTTCACCAGCCGATGTTCGTCCGGCCCGTAGTCCGCGACTGCGTTATGGATGGTGCCGATGTCTTCCCAGACGAGCACGTCATGCTCCGTCCATTGGTACGTATAGATGTACTTCGGCTGCAGCTGATGCCGGAACAGGAACTCGAGCATCTCGTCGCTTTCCTTCGCGGGCAGCTCGTTGATGCGAATCGCGTAGCCCGGATTGGCATAGAGCACCCGGTTGCCGGTGAGCGGATGCTTCAGGAACACGGGATGCGACACCGGTGGCTTGCTCTTCTTCTGCGCCTCCGTGAGCGGCGGGCGCTTGCTGCCTTTTTCCCGGCGCATCATTTCCCAAAACTTCTCGAAGTCGTGGAGCGCCGTCTTGCCTTCCATCGTGCGCTTCACGTCCGCCGGCAGATCGGCGTACGCCGCCTGGGTATTGGCGAATTGCGTGGCGCCGAGCGTCTTGCCATTTCGCCGCGGGATCCTGATGCCATAGAGCACGTTGGCGAACGCGACCATGCGGCTGTAGGACATGTCGGTGTGCCAGCCCTGCCCCGCATCGGCGAGGCCGATCGGTCGCCCGTTCTCCACCATGTTGGAGAGGATCATGACCTCGGGCACGCCCGGCTCCTGGTAGCCGGCCGAACCGACGTTGATCTCGAGGTCGCCGAGCTGCGCACTGAAGTCGCGCAGCTCTTGTCCGGTCAGCTGCTGCCGGGGGAAGCGCACGACGCCGTACCTGCCGAGCGCCTGCAGCACGCCGTCCAATTGCTCGCGCGCGAGCGGCCGCGCGAGATCCAGGCCTTCGATGCCGGCGCCGAGCGAATCGCCGCTGGGAACGATCTTCATCAGTCGATCTTGAGCCCGATGTCCTTGACGATTTTCGCGTAGCGCGCGGTGTCCGTGCGCACCAGCTGCGCGAATTCTTCCGGCGAGCGCGAGTAGCTGCCGTCGGCGCCGATGCCCTCGAGCTTGGCGCGCACGTCGGGCGTCTGCATCGCCTTGACCAGCTCGCCATGCAGCCGTTTCACGATCGCGGCCGGCGTCCCGGCCGGCGCGAACACGCCGTACCAGGTGGTCACCACATAGCCCGGCACGCCCGCCTCTTCGGCCGTCGGCACTTCGGGGAAGCTCGCCACGCGCTGCGCCGTCGACACGGCCACGGCGCGAAGCCTGCCGGCGCGCACATGCGGCGCCGAGGCCGGCATCGTGTCGAAGGCGACGAGGTGCTGGCCGCCGAGCAGGTCCTGCATCGACTGTCCGCTGCCCTTGTACGGCACGTGCACCAGCCGCACGCCCGCGATGCTCTGGAAGATCTCGCCCGCGAGGTGCGGCATGCTGCCGTTGCCCGCCGAGGGAAAGGTGAACTTGCCGGGCTGTGCCCTGAGGTAGGCGACCAGCTCGTGCAGGGTATTCACCGGCACCGACGGATGCACGACGACCAGATGCGGCACCGCGGCCGCGAGGCCGATCGGCGCGAAGTCGCGCTCGACGTCGTACGGCAGGCTGGCGAACAGGCTCGGCGCGATCGCGTTCACCGACACATGGCCCATCATGATCGTGTAGCCATCAGGCGGCGACTTCGCCACCTGTCCGGCGGCTACGGTGCCGGTGGCGCCCGGCCGGTTGTCGATCACGACGGACTGGCCGAGAAGCTCCGACATGCGCGGGACGATGATGCGCGCCACCACATCGGTGCCGCCGCCCGGCGGGAAGCCGACCACCATGCGCACGGGCTTCGACGGATAGTCCTGCGCCCACACCGCCGAGCACATCACCCATGCGAGG
Source organism: Betaproteobacteria bacterium (assembly GCA_019509895.1). GTDB lineage: Bacteria > Pseudomonadota > Gammaproteobacteria > Burkholderiales > SG8-39 > SCGC-AG-212-J23. Next base: position 7,626 of record JAEKLK010000274.1, read on the forward strand.
AGCGCGAGCCTTTTCATCGCGGCATCTTCACGAACTCGGCGAGCGGGATGCCGTCGGCCAGCGCCTTCAGGCGTTTTGCCTCGGAGGCGGTGAGCCGCTCGGCCACCGCGAGCACCTCGGCTGCGCGCGCGAACGGCACGAAGCACACGCCGCATTCGTCGGCGATCACCAGATCACCGGGCCGCACCTCGATGCCGGCGATACGCACCGCATCGTTCACCGCCATCGTCTCGATGCGCCACTTGCCGGTGATCGGACTCACGCTCGCCGACCAGATCGGATAGCCGATCTCGCGCGAATGGTCGATATCGCGCACGGCGCCGTCGACGATCGCGCCCGCCTCGCCCTGGCGCTTGCCGACGGCGGCGGAGACGCCGCCCATGCTCGAGATGTTGGCGACGCCCTGGATAACGAGCACGTCGCCCGGCTCCGCGAGGTTGTGCGCCTCGATCTCGGCCAGCCCGCTCACTTTGCGCCGCTCGCTCGCCGCGCGGTTGAGCACGGTGAGCGCCTGGCCAACGAGGCGGGCGCGCGGATCGCTGGGCTTGAGCAGCGACGCGGGCGCCGTGCCGGCGATGCCGAGCTCGTCGAGCGCATCGGAAGTGGTGCCGGTGAGATCGCCGAGCGCGCGGAATCCCGCGAGCACTTTCGCGTCGAGCCGCGGCAGTTCCATCATGCCGATCGCCGAGGGCGCGAGCTTGCCGAGCGAACTTTTGGCCATAGAATGGGCCGCCCATCATGGCGCAGCCCTCCCCGTCATTCAAGGCGCAGCCGAGAAAGCCCCGCCTCGCGCTGCCGCGCGGCGCCTGCGATACGCATTTCCATGTCTTCGGGCCGGCGCGGCGCTTCCCGTTCGCGCCTGAGCGCAGCTACACGCCGACCTGCGACGCGCCGAAGGAAACACTCTTCGCGCTGCACTCGCACCTCGGCATCGAGCGCGGCGTCGTCGTGCAATCGGCGGCGCACGGCTTCGACAACTCCGCCGCCGCCGATCTGATCGCGGCGCGGCCGCAGCACTACCGCGGCGTCGCCCTTGTTCGCGCGAACGCCGGCCAGGCGGAGCTCGAGCGCCTGCACAGCCAGGGGTTCCGCGGCGCGCGCTTCCACTATATGGAGCACCTGGGCGCCGGCGATCCGATCGACGCGGTGCTGGCCATGGGGCCGCGGCTGGCGGAGCTTGGCTGGCATCTGCAGATCCATCTCGCCGGCGGCCGCATTGCCGACCTGGCGCCGTCGCTAAAGCGCTCGCCCGTGCCGGTGGTCATCGACCACATGGGCCGCATCGATGCGTCCAAAGGGGTGGACAGCGCCGAATTTCGCGCGCTCCTCGATCTCTTGCGGGCCAAGCACCTCTGGGTCAAGGTGAGCGGCTCGGAGCGCATCTCGCGCCAGCGCTCGCCCTGGCCGGACGCCGCCCCGTTCGCGCGCAAACTCGTCGCCGAGTTCGGCGACCGCGTGCTCTGGGGCAGCGACTGGCCGCATCCCAATCTCGCCGAAGTGCCCGACGACGGCGATCTCGTGGACCTCATCACCGACATGGCGCCGAGCGAGGCCGAGCGCCAGCGGCTGCTGGTCGACAATCCGCGGCGCTTCTATGGCTTTGCGGCTTAAGGACAAGGTCGCGCTCGTCAGCGGCGCCGGCTCGGTCGGCCCCGGCTGGGGCAACGGCCGCGCCACCACCGTGCGCTTCGTCGAGGAAGGCGCAAAGGTGTTTGCCGTTGATCGCGATGCCGCGGCGCTACGCGAGACGGTGGACAAGGCGCCGGGCGTGGCGACGCACACCTGCGACGTCACCGACGCCCGTGGCGTGGCGCAGATGGTGGCGGCGTGCCTGGAGCGCTACGGCCGCATCGACGTGGTCGTGAACAACGTCGGCGGCTCGGCGCCCGGCGGGCCGGTCGAGATGAGCGAGGAAGTGTGGGATGCCCAGGTCGACCTGAACCTCAAGAGCGTGTTCCTCGCCTGCAAGCACGTGCTGCCGGTGATGGAGCGCCAAGGCGGCGGCAGCATCGTCAACATCGCGTC
>JAEKLK010000275.1 GCA_019509895.1 Betaproteobacteria bacterium
GTAAACGGGGTCCCCGCCTGCGCGGGGACGACGGTTTTTCTGTGTAAACGGGGTCCCCGCCTTCGCGGGGACACGGTTAGGCGGTAGCTAACTTCTGCAGGCGCTCGCGCGGAAGCTTGACCTTGTCGGCGGCGCGCTGGATTTCTTCCCAGGTGGTGTCGTCGACGGGGATGCCGTCGCGGGTGCGTTTCTCGCGCATTTCGCGCTCGGGCTCGCCGGCGATGCGCACCTTGTCGAAGCCGGGCGCGGGACGGGATTTTCGCAGCCAGTCGAGAAAGAGGCGCGCCTCGCGCTCGAACGCGGGGGCGGTGCCGAGGCGCTTCGCGTCGATCACGATCACCAGCATGCCGTTCATCACGCGCTGCTTGCTCGACTCGTCGTAGTGCCAGGTGCCGCCGCCGGTGAGCGCGCCGCCGAGGAGCTCGCAGGCGATCGCCATGCCGTAGCCCTTGTGCTCGCCGAACGCGAGCATCGCCCCGAAGGGCGGCACCACCGCGTAGCGCGGATCCTGCGTCGGATTGCCTCCCGGGTCGATCAGCCGCCCGAGCGGCACCTTAACGCCTTTGTTGTGCGCGACGCGCAGCTTGCCCTGCGCCACCGCACTGGTCGCGAAGTCGAGCACGAAGGGCGGCTCGCCCGGCAGCGGCACGCCGATGGTGCAGGGATTGGTGCCGAAGCGCGCGTCGCGCCCCGCGTAAGGCGCCACGCGCGCGTGCGAGATCACGTTCACGAAGTGGATGGAGACGAAGCCTTCGGCGACCGCCATCTCGGCCCAGTGGCCGATGCGCCCGAGGTGGTGCGAATTGCCGAGCGTCATGATGCAGGAGCCATGGCGCTTGGTGCGCTCGATCGCCATCTGCATCGCCTCGCGGCCGATCGTCTGGCCGTAGCCCTTGCAGCCGTCGAGCGCAAGCAGCGCCCCGGTATCGATGTTCGCCTTCGGATGCTGGTTGGGCGCGAGCCCGCCTTCGAGCACCGCGTCGATGTAGCGCGGGATCATGCCGATGCCGTGCGAGTCGTGGCCGAGGAGATTCGCGGTGACCAGGTTCTCGGCAACCAGGCGCGCTTCGCGCTCGTGGCTGCCGCCGGCGGCGACGATCGCCTCGATCGCGCGGGTGAGCGGTTCTACCTTGTAGAGGGTTTCCATCAGTCGGGCTTGATGTTTCCTTTTTGCACGACGCGCGACCAGCGATCGACTTCCTCGCGCATGAAGCGGCCGAATTCCTCCGGGCTCGAGGCGACGACGTCGAAGCCGATCTGGTTCATGCGCTCGCGGATCTCCGGCGAGCGCAACGCCTTCACCATGGCATCGTTCAGCTTCGCCACCGTTTCTTTCGGCGTCTTCGCCGGCGCGGCCGCGGCCTGCCACGAGGTGACGACGAGATCCGGAAAGCCCGCCTCGATCGCCGTCGGCACGTCGGGCAATTGCGGATTGCGCGTCTTCGCGGTCACGGCGAGCGCCTTCATGCGACCGCCCTTGATGTAGTTGGTCACCGCGCCGAGGTTCTGGAACGAATAGTCGACCTGGTTCCCCATGATGTCGGTCTGGCAGGCGGCGCCGCCGCGATAAGGCACGTGCACCGCCTGGCCGCCGGCGATCTGCTTCAGGAGCTCGGCGGTGAGATGGTCCGAGGAGCCCGTGCCGCTCGAGCAGTAGGAAAGGCGCCCCGTCTTGTCGGCTTGGACCAGCTCCTTCATCGATTTCGCCGGCAGCGTCGGCTTGGTGATGAGCACGTTCGGCGTCGTCACCGCGAGCGTGATCGGCGCGAAATCGCGCACCGCGTCGTAGCGCAGATCCTTGAAGAGCGCGGCATTGATGGAGAAGACGCCGATCGAGCCGACGAGGATCGTGTGGCCGTCGGGATCGGACTTGGCGACGAACTCGGCAGCGAGGGCGCCGTTCGCGCCGGGCTTGTTCTCCACCACCGCGGGCTGGCCGAGCAGCTCCTGGAATTTCGAGCCGATGGCGCGGCCGACGATGTCGGAGGAGCCGCCGGGAACGAACGGGATGATCACCCGGATGGGCTTCGACGGAAACGACTGCGCGACGGCGGCCGAGCTCAGGAGCGCGGCCGCCAGGGCGAGCGCGCAGCGAGACTGCATTGACATCGACGCTCCTTTGGCGAGGCCGGCAGTTTAGACTAAGAACTATGCGATTCCTGGCGGCCCTCCTCGCGTGTTTTGCGATTGCGGCTGCGCACGCGCAGTCGTATCCCTCGAAGCCGATCCGTCTCATCGTGCCGTACGCGGCGGGGGGCACCTCGGACATCCTCGCGCGCCAGCTCGGGCCGAAGCTCTCCGAGGCCTGGGGCCAGCCGGTGGTGGTCGAGAACAAGACCGGCGCCAACGGCAACGTCGGCGCCGACTTCGTCGCCAAGAGCGCGCCCGACGGCTACACGCTGCTCCTCACCGATCTCGGCGGCCTGGTGATCAGCGCGAGCGTCTATTCACAGCTGCCGTTCAATCCATCGAAGGATTTCACGCCGGTGGCGATGGTTTCGTATTCGCCGCACGTGCTCGCAGTACATCCGTCCGTGCCGGTGAAGAACGTGAAGGAGCTGGTCCAGTTCGCCAAGGCGAATCCCGGCAAGCTCAACTTCGCCGTTTCGGGCATCGGTGGCGCGCCGCAACTCGCCGGCATCGAGTTCGCCCAGCGCACCGGCGTGCAGTGGACCTACATCCCGTACAAGGGCGGCTCCGATGCGGTCGCGGCGGTCGCGGCCGGCCAGGCGGAAGTGCTGTTCAACGGCATGCTCGCGACCTGGCCCACCGTGCAAGGCGGCCGCCTGCGCGCGCTCGCGATCTCGAGCGCGCATCGCGTTGCTTCGGCGCCGGACACGCCGACGGTCGCGGAGGAAGGACTGCCTGGCTTCGAGACCGGCTCGTTCCAGGGTGTGGTCGGTCCGCTCGGAATTGCGCGCGAGACGGTGGCGAAGCTGAACGCCGAGCTGAATCGCGTGCTCGCCACGTCGGACATGAAGGAGCGCTTTGCCAAGCTGGGCACCGAGGTGCGCACCGGCACGCCGGAATTGCTCGGCACGTGGCTGCGCGATGAGCAGGCGCGCTGGGCGCGGGTGGTCAAGGAATCGGGCGCGAAGTTCGAGTGAAGCGAAAGAAACCCGAAGAGCTGCGCAGCTACCGCTGGTACGGCGCGCATGACCTGCGCGCCTTCGGCCATCGCTCGCGTACGGCGCAGATGGGCTACGACCGCAGCGACTACGAAGGCAAGCCGGTCATCGCCATCATCAACACCTGGTCGGAAGCGAACACCTGCCACACGCACTTCAAGCAGCGCGTGGAGGAGATCAAGCGCGGCGTCTGGCAGGCGGGCGGCTTCCCGATGGAGATGCCGGCGATCTCGCTCGGCGAGCAGCTGCAGAAGCCGACCACCATGATGTATCGCAACCTGCTCGCGATGGAGACCGAGGAGCTGTTGCGCTCCTATCCGGCCGACGGCGCGGTGCTGATGGGCGGCTGCGACAAGACGACGCCGGCGCTCATCATGGGCGCGACCAGCATGAACCTGCCGGCGATCTACGTGCCGGCCGGGCCGATGCTCACCGGCCACTGGCGCGACCAGACGCTCGGCTCGGGCTCGGATACTTGGAAGTACTGGGCCGAGCTGCGCGCGGGCAACATCAGCGAGCGCGACTGGCAGGAGATCGAGGACGGCATCGCGCGCTCGCCCGGCACGTGCATGACGATGGGCACGGCGGCGACCATGATGTCGATCGCCGAGGTGCTCGGCCTGACGCTGCCCGGATACGCGTCGATCCCGGCGCCGGACTCCAACCACTCGAAGATGGCGGCGCTCACGGGCAAGCGCATCGTCGACATGGTGTGGGAGGACCTGAAGCCGCGCGACATCCTGGAAGCGAAGAGCTTCGACAACGCCATCATCGCGCTCCTGGCGATGGGCGGCTCGACCAACGCCATCATCCATCTGATCGCCATGGCGGGCCGCGCCGGCGTCAAGCTGCCGCTCGATCGCTTCAACGAGTTCTCCGGGCGCACGCCGCTGCTCGCGAACGTGCGGCCCTCGGGCGAGCGTTACCTGATGGAGGACTTCTACTACGCCGGCGGCCTGCGCGCGCTGCTCGCGCAGCTCCAGGACCTGCTGAATCTCGATTGCCGCACGGTCAACGGCAAGACGCTCGGCGAGAACGTGAAAGACGCGCGCATCTACAACGACGACGTGATCCGCACGCGCAAGCAGCCACTGAAGAGCTCGGGCGGGCTGGTCGTGCTGCGCGGCAGCCTCGCGCCCGACGGCGCAGTGATCAAGGCCGCGGCTGCGATGCCGAAGCTCCTCAAGCACACCGGGAAAGCGGTGGTGTTCGACGACTACAACGACATGGCGGCGCGCATCGACCGCGATGATCTGGACGTCGATGCCGACTCGGTGCTCGTGCTGCGCAACTCCGGTCCGCTCGGCGGGCCGGGCATGCCCGAGTGGGGCATGCTGCCGGTGCCGAAGAAGCTCCTGAAGCAGGGCGTGCGCGACATGGTGCGCATCTCCGATGCGCGCATGAGCGGCACGAGCTACGGCTGCTGCGTGCTGCACGTGGCGCCCGAATCGTTCGTGGGCGGGCCTCTCGCGCTGGTGAAAAGCGGCGACCTGATCGAGCTCGATGTCGACAAGCGCGAGCTGAATCTCAAGGTCGATGCCGCCGAGCTCGCGCGCCGGAAGAGCTCGTGGCGGCCGCCCGAGCGCAAGTTCGCGCGCGGCTACGGCGCGCTCTTCTCGAGCCACATCCGCCAGGCGAACGAAGGCTGCGACTTCGACTTCCTCGAAGGCACAGCGCCGATCGCCGAGCCGGAGATCCACTAGCGATAGCTGACGCCGTCGTCCCCGCGCAGGCGGGGACCCCGTTTAGCCTTTTATCGACACATGAGCCCGCGTACAGAAAAATCAAACGGGATCCCCGCTTTCGCGGGGACGACGGCAAAGGGGCAGTTGTAATGGAATTGCCACGCAACAGCTTCAAGCACGCGCTTGCCGCCGGCAAGCGGCAGATCGGCCTCTGGTCGAGCCTTTCATCGAACTACAGCGTCGAGGTGATCGCCGGCGCGGGGTTCGACTGGCTGCTCCTTGACATGGAGCATTCGCCGAACGACCTCGAAAGCCTGCTCGCGCAGCTGCAGGCGGCGGCGCCTTACGGCACGCATCCGGTGGTGCGCGTGCCGTGGAACGATATGGTGACGATCAAGCGGGTGCTCGATGTCGGCGCGCAATCACTCTTGGTGCCTTACGTGTCGACCGCCGAGGAAGCGCGCGCCGCCGTCTCGTTCACGCGCTATCCGCCTAAGGGCGTGCGCGGCGTCGCCGGCACGACGCGCGCGACGCGCTTCGGCCGCGTCAAGGACTATGCGCGCCGCGCGCACGAGGAGATCTGCCTGCTGGTGCAGGTGGAGACGCAGGGTGCGCTCGACAACATCGAGGCGATTTGCGCAGTAGAAGGTGTCGACGGTGTGTTTGTCGGACCGGCGGATCTGCACGCCTCGTTCGGCCATACGGGCGAGATCGCCAATCCCAAGGTGAAGCCGGTCATCGACGACGCCCTTCGCCGCATCCGCAAGGCCGCAAAGGCGCCGGGCATCCTGACGCCGAGCGAGCCGGACGCACGCCACTGGCTCGACTGCGGGGCGCTGTTCGTCGCCGTCGGTGCCGACGTCGGCATCCTCGCGCGCGGCGCCGAAGCGCTGGCGCAGAAATTCAAAGGCTCATGAAACCCGAAATCGTCATCACCGCCCGCGGCCACGCCGACACCATGGCCACCCTGCAAGCCGAATTCACGGCGCACCTGCTGCACGAGGCGCCGGACAAGAATGCCTTCTTCAAGCAGCACGCGCCCACCGTGCGCGCGCTCGCGACC
>JAEKLK010000276.1 GCA_019509895.1 Betaproteobacteria bacterium
CCTCGAGCTGCGGCAGATAGATGTTGTTCACCTCGTAGCGGTGGCGGTGGCGCTCATTGACCTCCGCCCCGTAGATCGACGCGGCGGCGGTGCCCGGCTCCACCGGGCAGCGCTGCGCCCCCAGGCGCATGGTGCCGCCGAGGTCGGATTTTTCGCTGCGCCGCTCGATGCGGCCGGTGCGGTCGAGCCATTCGGTGATGAGCGCGACGACCGGGTGTGGCGTGTCGGGATCGAACTCCGTGCTGTTCGCACCGGCAAGCCCGCAGGCATCGCGAGCAAACTCGATGGTCGCGAGCTGCATGCCGAGGCAGATGCCGAGGTACGGGATGCTGTTCTCGCGCGCATAGCGGATCGCGCGGATCTTGCCATCGGTGCCGCGCTTGCCGAAGCCGCCGGGCACCAGGATGGCGTCCATCTTCTCCAGGCCGCCGAGGCCCTGGTTCTTTTCCAGCTCCTCGGAATCGAAGTAGTGGATGTTGACGCGGCTCTGCGTGTGGATGCCGGCGTGCTTCAGCGCCTCGTTCAGCGATTTGTACGAGTCCTGCAGGTCGACGTATTTGCCGACGAAGGCGACGTCGACCTCGTGCTTCGGATTCTCCTGCGACTCGACGATCTTGCGCCAGGACGAAAGGTCGGCCGCGCGCGCCAGGATCGAAAGCTTGTGGCAGACGATCTCGTCCAGCATCTGGTCGTGCAGCATCATCGGGATCTTGTAGATCGAGTCCACGTCCCAGGCCGAGATCACCGCCTCCTTCTGCACGTTGCAGAAAAGCGCGATCTTGCGCCGTTCTTCCTCGGGCAGCGGCTGGATCGTGCGGCAAAGGAGCGCATCGGGCTGGATGCCGATCTGGCGCAGCTCCTTGACCGAGTGCTGCGTCGGCTTGGTCTTGATCTCGCCCGCCGCCGCGACGTACGGCACGAGCGTCAGGTGGATGTAGCAGACGTTGTTGCGGCCGAGCTCGAGGCCCATCTGCCGGATCGCTTCCAGGAAGGGCAGCGACTCGATGTCGCCCACCGTGCCGCCTACCTCGACGATCGCCACATCGGCTTCGCCGGCGCCGCGCTTGATGAAGCCCTTGATCTCGTCGGTGATATGCGGGATGACCTGCACCGTGCCGCCGAGGTAGTCGCCGCGGCGCTCTTTCTTGATCACCGACTCGTAGATCTGGCCAGTGGTGAAGTTGTTCCACCGGCGCATCTTCGAGCTCTGGAAGCGCTCGTAGTGCCCAAGATCGAGGTCGGTCTCGGCGCCATCCTCGGTCACGAACACCTCGCCGTGCTGGAACGGCGACATCGTCCCGGGATCGACGTTGATGTACGGGTCGAGCTTGATGTTGGTGACGCGGATGTTGCGCGACTCGAGGATCGCGGCGAGGGAAGCGGCAGCGATTCCCTTCCCCAGGGAGGACACTACACCGCCTGTTACGAAGACATACTTTGCCATTTACCTAGGGCGTGTAGGGATGGACAAGTCTACAGGAAGGCAGGCGCGCCGCAAAATTTTCGGGCGGTTTTCCAGCCAGCGGCGTACGGCGTTCACTCGATGCGCACCCACTGCGCCTCGACCCAGTTGTCGGCGCGGTGCACGGCGGTGACGTTCTGGCGCATCGCCCACGGAATGACCTGCCGATGCAAAGGGACATGGTGGATTTGCGCGTTGTGCTCGGCGATCGCCTCGGCAATGATTTTCCTCCGCTTGGCGGCATCGGATTCGGTGCGCGCGGCGTCGATCAGCGCGTCGAGCTTGGCGTTGCGGTAATTGCCATAGTTGTAGTCGCCCGAGCCCTTGCTGTCGGGGCTGTGCAGCACCGGCGTGAGGATGGTCTGCGCATCGGTCACCGCGCCGCCCCAGCCGAGCAGGTAGGCGCTGGTGTCGCGCTTCGGCAAGCGGGCGAAGTAGATCGCGCGTGGCTGGGCATTGACCCGCACGCGCAGGCCGATCTTGGCGAGCATCCCGGCGACCGCCACGCAGATCTGCTCATCGTTGATATAGCGATTGTTCGGGCAGTCGAGCGTGAAGCCGAAGCCGTTCGGGTACCCGGCGTCCGCCAGCAGCCGTTTCGCGCCGGCCGGATCGTAGGGCAGCCGCTTCTCCGCCTCCGCGTTCGAGGCGAGCGGCGACGGCGTGATGCTGCCCGTCGGCAGCGCCAGGCCGCGCATGGTCACGCGCCGGAGCGACTCGATGTCGATCGCCCGGTAGACCGCTTCGCGCACGCGGCGGTCCTTGAACGGGTTCTTGTCCTTCACGTCCGAATAGAGGAGCTGCTCGCGTTCCTGGTCAAAGCCGAAGAAAAGGATGCGGTTCTCCGGCCCCTCGATTACCTTGACGCCCGCCTGCTTCCTGAGGCGCGGCACATCCTGCGGCGGCGGATCCAGGATAAGGTCGACGTTGCCCGAGATGAGCGCAGACACTCGAGTGGCGTCTGACTTGATCGAGAGGTAAGTCACCTCGGTGACATTGCCCTCGTGTTTGCCCCACCAGTTCGGATTTCTCACCAGCACCGTTTTCACATCCGGCTCGCGCGACTTGAGCATGTACGGTCCGGTCCCGTTGGCATGAAGGGAGGCGTACGACTCTTCCTTGGCCGAGAAGTCGAGCGGCCGCTCGAGCTTGTTCTTCACGCACCATGCGCGGCTCATGATCTGCACCAGCGTCGCGTGCTCGAGCATGATCGGATTGGGCTCGGGCAGCTTGAACTCGACCGTGTAATCGTCGATCTTCGACGGCTTGCCGAGCGCGGCAGCATAGACCCGAATCTGCGAGCTCGACTGGCTCGCGCGCTGCACCGAGAAGAGGACATCGTCCGCGGTGAACGGCGTGCCATCATGGAAGCGCACCCCTTTTCGCAGCGTGAAGCGCCAGGTCAGCGGATCGACCTGCTGCCATGCGCTCGCCAGCACGGGCACGATCTCGAGCTGCTTGCCGCGGTTCACGAGCGTCTCGTACATCTGCCCGTTGATGCTGTTGGTGAGCAGCTCGTTCTGCGAATGCGGATCGATGGTCTGCGGATCGCCCTGGCTCGCCCAGCGGAAGGGGCGCGCCCCGGCGGTTGCCACTACGAGCGCAAACGCGAGCGCGAGGATGGCAGAATCGCGCCTCATGTCCGCGCGAGGGTACCTCAGGCAGCCGAGCATTGCCGGCGAGGCGATTGTCTTCGTCTGCGACGACGACCTCTGGCGTGTCGACGCCGCGGGCGGCGTGGCGCGGCGGCTGACCGCCGGCCTCGGCGAGGTCGGCACACCGGCGCTTTCGCCCGATGGGCGCTTCCTCGCCTATGTCGCGCGCGACGAGCAGCACCCCGAGGTCTATCTCATGCCCGCCGAGGGCGGGCCGGCGCGGCGCATGACGTGGCTCGGACCGGACGTCATCGTGCGCGGCTGGACGCCCGAGGGCGCGATCCTCTTCGTCACGACGTGGGGCCAACCCTTCTTCCGCAACTACCGCGCCTTCACGCTCGGCACAGACGGCGGCCTGCCCTCGCTCCTGCCTTTCGGGCAGGTCAACCATCTGTCTTACGGGCCGCGGGGCGCGAAGGTCATCGGCCGCAATACCGCCGACCCGGCGCGCTGGAAGCGCTATCGCGGCGGCACGGCAGGCGCGATTTGGGTGGATGCGACTGGCGGCGGCGAATTCAAGCGCCTGGCGCTCGCCGGCAACGTCACCAGCCCGATGTGGCTCGGCAACCGCATCTGGTTCCTGGGCGACCACGAGGGCGTCGGCAACCTCTACTCCTGCGCGCCCGATGGCAGCGACCTGCGGCGACATACCGACCACGCCGATTACTACGCACGCCACGCGGCGACCGATGGCAAGCGCGTCGTCTATCAGTGCGCCGCCGATTTGTGGCTCTACGATCCGGCGCGCGACGAGACGCGGCGCCTGGAAATCGAGGTGCGCGCGCATCGCACGCAGGCCGCGCGCAAATTCGTACCGCCCGCCGACTTCCTCGGCGACTACGCGCTTCACCCGGAAGGCCACAGCCTGCTCGCCGACGTGCGCGGAAAGCTCTACTCGTTCGCGCTCTGGGAAGGCGCGGTGCGACAGCACGGCGCGCCCGATGCCGTGCGGTTCCGCCATGGACGCTGGCTGGCCGATGGCAGCCTCGTCGCTGTATGCGATGTCTCGGGCGAGGAGCGGCTGCACGTCTTTGCCGAGGGCGCCGAGCGCACGCTCGACGCCGACATCGGCCGCGTGGTGGCGATGGAAGCATCGCCCAAGGCAAAGCTCGTCGCGATAGCCAATCATCGCAACGAAGTGCTGCTCGCCGACCTCGAGAAGGATACGGTTCAGGTCGTCGCGCGTAGCGAATACGGGCGCAGCGAATCGCTCGCCTGGTCGCCGGACGGAGCCTGGCTCGCCTTCGCGCTCGCGACGACGCCGCGCACCAGCACCGTTCGCCTCCACGAAATCGCCAGCGGTCGTACGATTTCCGCCACCACCGGTGACTTCCGCGATTACGCGCCGGCCTTCGATCCGGAAGGGCGCTACCTCTACTTCCTCTCCGCGCGCACCTTCGATCCGGTCTACGACAGCGTGCACTTCGATCTCTCCTTCCCGCGCGCGACGCGTCCGTATCTGGTGGCGTTGCAGGCGCACGGCGCGCCGCCCTTCGACCCGGCGCCGCGCGGGCTGGCACCGCGCGAGGACAAGCCGGCGACCGCGGCGCCTTCGAGCGTGCGCATCGATGCCGATGGTCTCGAGGGACGCGTCGCAGCCTTCCCGGTCCCGGAAGGCGTTTACCGGCAGATCGGCGGGCTGCACGGCAAGGTGCTGTGGACGCTGTTCGAGCCGGCGGGCGCGCACGGCCGCGGCGGCCTCGGCGGCGAGCGGCCTGGGCGACTCGAATGCTTCGACTTGGCATCGGTGCATCGCGAGACGCTGGTGGACCGCATCGACTCGTTCTCGCTTTCGCGCGACGCGAGGACGATGGCGATGCGCGAAGGCCGGAAGCTCCGGGCGCTGGAAGCCGGCAAGAAGCCCGACGCCAAGGCGGCGGAAGGCTATCCCGAGCATTCGCGGCAATCGGGCTGGGTCGACCTCGAGCGCGTGCGCGCGTCGGTCGACCCGCTGGCCGAATGGCGGCAGATGCTGCGCGAGGTGGCGCGGCTGCAGCGAGATCAGTTCTGGGTCGCCGACATGTCGGGCGTCGACTGGCAGGCGGCCGTGAGCAAGTACGAGGCGCTGCTGCCGAAAGTGGCGACGCGCGGCGAGCTCTCGGATCTCATCTGGGAGATGCAGGGCGAGCTCGGCACCTCGCACGCCTACGAGATGCTCGGCGACCACCGAAAGCCGCCGGCGTGGACGCTGGGTGCACTCGCGGCCGATTTCCGCGGCGACGAGATCACGCACATCGCGCGCGGCGACGCCTGGGATGCCGTCGCCGATTCACCGCTGAACGCTATCGGCGTCGAGGCCGAGGTCGGCGAGCACATCGTCGCGGTGAATGGCCAGCCGGTGACACGCGAGCGGCCGGTGACCTCGCTGCTGGTCCACCAGGCGGGGGCCAAGGCCGAGCTGACGCTCGCGCGCGCGGACAAGAGGCGAACGGTACTCGTCACGCTGCTCAAGGACGAGGTCCCGGCGCGCTATCGCGACTGGGTGGAGACGAAGCGCCGCTGGGTGCACGAGGAATCGAAGGACCGCGTCGGCTACCTGCACCTCCCCGACATGATGTCGGCGGGCTACGCCGAGTTTCATCGCTACTTCATCGTCGAGTGCGAGCGCGATGGCCTAGTCGTCGATCTGCGCTACAACCGCGGCGGCCACGTCTCGCAGCTGCTACTCGAGAAACTGGCGCGCAAGCGCATCGGCTACGACTTCCCGCGCTGGGAGAAGCCGATGGCGT
>JAEKLK010000277.1 GCA_019509895.1 Betaproteobacteria bacterium
AATTGACCTCGCCCGTGCCGGTGAGCGCGGTCTCGATGGCATCGCCGAATATGGTTGTCGCCAGCGTGCCGGGGAGGAGCCCGATGGCCGTGCCGGCGACCACATGCCACAGGCGCATGTGGATTGCGCCGGCGACGATGCTCTCCACCACGAAAGGTGCGATCTGCACCAGCCGCAGGAGCGTCATCGCCAGCAGGCCGTACTTCTTCAGGACATCGATCATGCGGTCGAGCTTTGGCCCGGCCAGGCGCCGCACCGTCTCGCGCTTCATGCGCCGCCCGATGTAGTAGGTGACCACGGCCGAGGCGCAGACGCCGACCAGCGCGTAGACGAATCCGAGCCACGGACCGAACGCGATTACCGCCGCGAGGGTGATGAGCGGCCGCGGGAACATGACCAGGCAAGCGGGCGTATAGAGGGCCATCACCACCACCGGCGCCCACCACTGGTGACCGAAGTCCTTGGCCCAGCCGATCACCGCCTCGGGGCTCACGGTGTGCGCGAGCGGCGTCCAGCGCCAAAGGATGGTCATGGCGATGATCAGGCCGGCGACCAGGCCGAGCTGCGCCCAGCGGATCTTTTCCGGCGGCGGCTGCTCCTCGTGGTGGCGGTCGAGCAGCAGCGCTTCGAGCGCGATCGGCTCGTCGGGATCGGCGACCGCAGCGACGTTGATCACCGCATCGGACCATTCCGGCAGGGCGTCGAGCTCGCGCATCGAGCGTCCGTCGTGCATCAGCGTCTTGATGGCGCCGTGCAGGCTGCCGGTGCGCTCGACCTCGACCCGCACCTTTTCGATCGGCACGCCGAGATGCTCGGCGAGCAGCCGGTCGCGGAAGCGGCGTATGGCGTTCGCCACCTGCGGCCGCCCGCGCGCCTCGATTGCCACGTCGGCTTCCGTGTCCAGGCCGAACGAGCGGTTGCAGAGATTCGAGCTGCCGATGCGCAGCACTCGATCGTCGACGATCATCAGCTTGGAATGGACGTCGAGGCAGCAGCCTTCGCCCAGCGCGGGGACGTGCGGGTAATAGACGCGGAAGCGGCCGTGCCGGTCGGCCTTGCGCAGCCGCTCGATCAGGCGCGTGCGCAAGACGTGCATGGTGTGCTCTTCGAGCCAGCCGTGCGAGAGGAGGCGCAGCAGCAGCACGATCTCCGGCCCGTCGGGCTCCGCCAGCCGCTTCTCCAGCGCCGCGGCGATGCGCGGCGCGGTGAAGTACTGGTTCTCGATGTAGAGCGTCTTCTTCGCCGCGGCGATCATGTCGAGGTAGAGCTTCTCGACCTCCTTGATCGCCGGCAGCTCGCCGCGCGGCGGTGCGGTGCGCGCGATGCCGACCTCGACGTTCTGCAGCTCAGGCGCGAAGGAGGCCGGCCACGGATCATCGTCGGCGCCGGCGCGCACGCCCGCGATCACCGGCTTCATCTTCTGCCCCGTGGCGGCGAGCCAGCGCTCGCGCGTCAGCGCCGCCAGGCTGCGCGCCGCTTCGCCGTCCAGCACGACCATCAGGTCGTGGAACGGCGGGTAGGGCTTGCCGTAGGCGACGCGCCGCGGGTCCTGCGGCAGGTGCTCCGAGCTGTCCCAGCGCCGCACCGTGAGGTCGATGCCGCCGATGAAGGCGACGGCGTCGTCGATCACCACGACCTTCTGGTGATGCGAGCCGGCCACCGGATGGGTGTCGTCGTAGCGCAGATGCACGCGCCGCGCGGGCGTCCAGCCGAAGCCGTAAAGCGGCGGGAATTCCCGGTCGGTGCCGAACACCATCGGGTAATCCCAGTCGAGCACGTGCACCTGCAGCGAGTGCCGCCGCGAGACGAGGTAGTTCAGGAACTCGCCCAGCAGCGCCGGCGGCCCGTTCGGCTCCACCGGGTCGAAGTGCAGCCGCGTCTGGCTGTTGAAGTCCCAGCCGAGGATGGTGATGGAGTGGCGCGCACGCAGCGCCGCGTCGTAGAAGGCGCGGAAGTAGTCGGCGGCGTCGACGATCAGCGCGACGCGGTCGGCGCGCGATACGGCCCAGCAGTTGTAGCCCGGCCGCAGCAGGGAAGGCGCCTGCGTATCGCGATGCTTGGTGGCCGTCGCCGTGCCGCCGTTGCGGCGCCGGCGCATGCCGCGATCGAGATAGAGGACGCTTCCCATGCGTCTAGCGCGCGCCGAATACTGGCGTGCGAACCGGCGCGCCGGGCGTGGCCGATGCAGGAGATGGAGCGAGTGCACCGCTCGCCGCGGTTGTACCGGTGCCCGTAGCGCCTGCCGTGGTGCCGGGCCCGGTGGTGACGCCCGGCACAGGTAGCGGTGGCGTGTCGCTGACGCCGCGCGGGAAGGCGCTGTCGCTCATGTTGCCGCGCGCGGCGGTGGCTCCCGTGGCGGCGTTGGGTGTCATGGTGTTTTGCTGCAGCGCCGCCGCCGGGCTCATCTGCGTCGTGGTTCCGACCGTGGTGCTCGATTGAACGAGCCCCGTGACCTGCGTGGCTCCGAGCGCGGTCGGCAGTGCGCCGCCGACCAGCGCGGTGGCGAGCTGCTGCGCGCTCGGCGTGGCGATGCCGCGCGCGATCAGCGACTGGCGCGCATTCTCGAGCACCTGCGCGATCTGCACCGGCGTCATCGTGCCGGTCGGCGTGAAGGTCACCACCTGCGTCTGGCCCGGCGCCATCGTCGTCGTCAGCGTCACCGGCACGCCGAGCGCGAGGCCATTGACCAGGTTCTGGAAATTGACGTCGCTGCCGGCAAAGGCGACGAGCTGCGGGGCGAGCCGCTGCACCTCGAGCGCGGGTTGCGTGCCCGATTGCACGAAGACGGTCTGTGCCTGCGCGGCGACGCTCAGTAGTGCCGCCGCGAGGAAAGCGACGATGCGTTTCATAGTGTGCTCCGCTCGTTATCTCGCCAGTACACCGGGAAGCTGGACGACGCCGTTCACCGTCGTCACCGTGCCGCCGACGATCGCGGTGCGGATCTGGTCTTCCGACGGATTGATGATGCCGAGCCCCCCGAGCTGCTGGATCGCGAGCTCGCGTGCCGGGGCCGGCGCGCTGCCGCCCGCCGCGGAGGCCGGCGCGGCACCCGCTGGCGGCGCTGTACCGGCGGCGACGACTTGGCTGTGAATCGCCGAAGGCCGGCCGCTCGCGGGCAGGCTGCCCGGGGCCTGGATGCGCCCGCTCGGCAGATCGATCGGGCCTCCGGCGAGCATGCGCGCGATCTCTTCGGCGGTGGGCTGCGGCTCGCCGAGCGCCTGCAGCTGCGTGCGCGCGCGGTTAATCGCCGCCATCGCCTCCACCGCCGACAGGCGCGTGCCGGGATTGAAGCTCGTCACCTGCAGCATGCCGCTCGTGAGCGGCGTGATCAGCGTCACCTCGTTGCCGCTGGTCAGCCCGGCGAGCAGATTTTGCAAATTCGGATCGGTGCTTTGCGCCCGGGCGAGGAGCGCGCTGCAAGCGAGCACGGCGGCGAGGGTCGCGCGAGGCAGCATGACCCCCAAATTGCAATTTACATACCGCCGGACGACCGGGCAGCGCTCAGCTGCGGTTTTTATTCCGGCGCTGGTCCGAGCGGCGCACGTCGGCGCCGCCGCGGCGGATTACGGCCCTGACCCCGAATTCAGATTTTGAGCAGGCGCTTGGCGTTGCCGCTCAGGATCTTCTCGCGGTCCTCGGGCGACACCGGCAGATCCGCCATCCAGCGCACGCCCGGCGGATTGGGCACGAATGGATAGTCGACCGAAAAGAGAATGCGATCGGCACCCATCTCGAGGAGCGAGCAAAGGAGCGCCGGGGTCGAGAAGTTGCCACTGGTCGTGATCCAGAAGTGGTTGCGGAACGTATCGCGGAACGCGCTCTTGCGATTGCCCTGGCGCGCGAGCGCCATGTCGATGCGCCAGGCGGAAAAGGGCAGCGACTCGCCGAGGTGCCCGAGGATGATCTTCAGCGCGGGATACTGCTCGAACACGCCCGACAGCACGAGGCGAATGCCCTGCGTCGCCGTCTCCACCGTGAATCCCCAAGCCGCGGTGAGCAGCCCGGGAAAGTCCTTCAGGTAATCGCGGTAGTACGCCTCCACCACCGCCGGATGCGGTACCGCCGGATGGATATAGATCGGCACATCGAGCGCTTGCGCACGCTCGAAGATCGGCCAGAACTCGCGCGCGTCGATGAAT
Organism: Betaproteobacteria bacterium; assembly: GCA_019509895.1. Lineage (GTDB taxonomy): Bacteria > Pseudomonadota > Gammaproteobacteria > Burkholderiales > SG8-39 > SCGC-AG-212-J23. The sequence continues at coordinate 4,140 of JAEKLK010000277.1, forward strand.
TTGCCGTTGGTCAGGCCATGGATCATGGCGCCCTTGAAGCCGAGCTCGGTCACCGCGCGCTCGAGCTCGTCCGCCGCGGCACGCGGATTGGCGCTCGGCAGCGTGGCGAACGCCTCGAAGCGGCCGTTCGACGCGCGCACGGTCTCGCGCAGCCGGTCGTTCGCGGCGCGCGCCACCGCGGGTGCGGTGTCCGCATCGAGGCGCTGCGTCGCCGGCGCGCTATGCGAGAGGACCTGGATGTCGATGCCCACCTCATCCATCTCGCGGATGCGCAGCGCGCCGACGTCGTGCAGCCGCTCGCGCAGCGCCGCGTCGCGCGCCTCCGGACCCCCTTCCTTGAAATGCCGCGCGACTTCCGGGTCTACGTAATGCTCTTCGAGTGCGATGATCATTTGTCGAATTCGGGGACGGAGCCCGAATTCTACTGTTCGCTCCAGCGCGCGCGGGCTCGCGCAAGCACCTTCTCGGCGGTGCGCGGCATGTTGTCCTTGAGCCAGAAGAGCATGGCCTGGCCCGGCGGCATGTCCGCGCTCGGCCGGTGCGCGGCGGAGAGCGACTGCAGCATCTCGACGAGCGGCGCATCGAGCACTTCGGCGACCGCTTCGCTCACCGCTCCCTCGAAGCCGGCCTCGTCGCGCGCCGGGCGCACGTGAGTGTGCGCGGCGCACAGCGCCTGCAGCGTGCCGTCGTAGAAATGCCCCTCGAGGCTGTCGATCGGGCAGACGCACAGCAGCCGCACGTCGTGCACTGCCAGGAGCGGCCGCCAGGCGCGCTCGAGCGCGCACGCGCTCTCGCGTTGCCCTCCGCGCCAGAGCGAGTCGGTAAGCTCGCTTACGACGCGCACCCGTGTGTAGCGCATGCGCGCGAGCCCGAGCACGGCGCTCAGCACCTGTCCAAACTTGTGCCGTACCGGCATACCGTCGGTGAGGCAGGTGGACAGCACGATCTGCTGGCCGAAGAGCCGCAGCTGCCCGCGCAGCGCATGGTTGCGCGCATCCACGCCCGAATCGTGCAGCTGCTCGAGCAGCACATGCCACCGGTCGGTCGAGCCGATGATCACGATGCCCTCGTCGAGCCGCAGGCCCTCGGCGACGTAGTCCACGAGCGCCTCGAGCAGGCAGCTCTCTTCCTGATAGAGATGCAGCGCATGCGTCATGCAAGCGACCGTAATGCAAGCCGCTTTACGTGACTATCTCGCCGGGCTGTCGCCGAATCTTTACAGCGTCACATGCGAAACGGAAAGCCGCGCCGGCGCCACTGGATCATTAGCCAGCCGCCCAGCATGCCGCCGAGATGCGCGAAGTGCGCTACCCCGGCCGCCGTCTGCGTGATGCCCAGGAACAGCTCGAGCGCCGCGAAACCGAACACGAAGACGCGCGCCGGCATCGGGATCGGCGGGAAGAGCAGCATCACGCGCCGGTGCGGGAAATAGATGCCGAACGCGAGCAGCAGGCCATAGATGCCGCCCGAGGCGCCGACCATCGGCACCTGCGGCGCGCCCATGGCCGCCGTGATGATCAGGTGGCAGAGCGCGGCTGCGACCACGCAGGCGAAGTAATACTGCGTGTAGAACCGCGAGCCGAAGAGCCGCTCGATCTCGCCGCCGAACATGTACAGCGCCAGCATGTTGAAGAAGATGTGCGCGAGGTTCGCGTGCAGGAAGCTGTAGGTGACGAGCTGCCAGGGCTCGAAGCGCGACTCC
>JAEKLK010000278.1 GCA_019509895.1 Betaproteobacteria bacterium
AGCGTCGTCTTCTGGGCGAGCGCCGCCTGCTGCAGCGGCGCCAGCTCCGCTTGCGGCATGGCGGCATCGAAAAGCACCACCAGCCGCTGCAGGCGGGGCACCAGCTCGCGCACCAGCTCCAGGCGCTTCGCGTGCATCCGCGCCTCTAAAGGCGCCACACCGGTGACGCTGCCCTCCGGCTGCAGCGGATTGCGCACCAGCGCCTGTACCGTGGCGTCGCTGACGGCGGCAAAGACCACCGGAATCGTGCGCGCGGCGCGCACCGCAACGCGTGCCGGTTCGTCCCCCGCGGCGAAGATGACGCTCGGCTTTCGCCGTACGAGCTCGGCCGCCAGCGCCGGCAGGCGCGCCGCCACGCCGCGCGCCGAGCGCTGCTCGATCCTAAGGTCCTCACCCTGCACATGGCCGAGCTCCTGTATGCCGTCGGAGAAGGCGCGGCTGAAGTCGTTCGGCAGCGCCTGCTCGTACAAGGCGCCCACCACCGGAACCTCGCGCCGGCGCTGCGCCTGCAGACCGCCGGAGATTGCGGTCAGCGCGGCTGCGGCGAGGAAGCGACGCCGCTCCACTCGACTCTAGCTCGGGCGCGAAGCGAGCTCGCGCGGCAGCGTGAACTGCACGCGCTCGACGATGCCCTCGAGCGGCCGCACGCTCGCGGCGCCGAGCGCCTTCAGGCGCGCGATCACCTCGTTGACCAGCACTTCCGGCGCCGATGCGCCGGCGGTGACGCCGACGCGACGCTTACCCGCGAGCCACTCCGGCCGCAGATCGGCCGCTGTATCGACCATGTACGCCTGCGCGCCCATGTTTTCGGCCACTTCACGCAGGCGGTTGGAGTTGGAGCTGTTGGGCGAGCCGACCACGATCACCACCTCGCACTGCGGCGCCATGAACTTGACTGCGTCCTGGCGGTTCTGCGTCGCATAGCAGATGTCGTCCTTCTTCGGGCCACGGATCGCCGGGAAACGCGCCCTCAGCGCGTCGATCATTGCCCGCGCGTCGTCGACCGACAGGGTGGTCTGCGTCACGTAGGACACCCGGGTCGGATCGCGCAGCTCGAGCTCGGCGACGTCCCCGAGCGTCTCGACCAGGTGCATGCCGCTCGACGACTGTCCCATCGTGCCCTCGGCCTCGGGATGGCCGCGGTGGCCGATCATGACGACCTCGCAGCCCTCGCGCAGCATCTTCTTCACCTCGATATGCACCTTGGTGACGAGCGGACAGGTGGCGTCGAATACCCGCAGGCCGCGGCGCTCGGCTTCCGCCTGTACCGCCTTCGCCACGCCATGCGCGCTGAAGATCACGGTCGCGCCGGGCGGCACCTCGTCCAGCTCCTCGACGAACACCGCCCCCTTGGCGCGCAGATTCTCGACCACGTAGCGGTTATGCACGATCTCGTGGCGTACGTAGATCGGCGCCCCGTGCAGCTCGAGCGCGCGCTCGACGATCTCGATGGCGCGCTCAACGCCGGCACAAAACCCTCTTGGATTGGCGAGTACGACTTCCATGGCGCCCGATTGTCTCACCCCGGTCGCCTGGCGTACGCGGCGTCGAAGGCCGCCTCGAGACGCGGATGGGCACCGCGCAGGCCATCGATCACCTGCTTTGCCCATTCAAAGTATTCCTGCCGCCGCGCGAGATCCCACTTTGCCGGGGGCCGCTCGGCCACGTCGCGCAGGTTGACGAGCTTGTCGGCCAGCTTCACCAGCTTTGCCTCCCGACTGATGTTCGGTGCGTGCTCGATCTGCAGGCGCTTCCTCTCCGCCTTGGGCAGATGCTGGTCGTCGGTGACTTCGGCTACGATGCGCGCGATGCGGGCGCCGAAGGCGGCGATGAGCTCCTCGTGCGTGGTGGCGGTGTCTTCGACCGTGTCATGCAGCAGGGCGGCGCACAGCACTTCGATGTCGGTCACGCCGCCCTCGTTCACCAGCACGTCGGCGAGCGCGATCGGGTGGTTGATGTAGGGCGAGGCTTCTGCGTCCTTGCGCCGCTGATCGCGATGCTTGTGCGCAGCGAACGCGAGCGCCTTAAGAAGGAGCGCGAGCTCGCCCTTCATGATGCACGAAGCCTTCGATGATGAGGACCGCCGCGCCGACCGTGATCGCGGAGTCGGCGACGTTGAACGCTGGCCAGTGCCAGCCCGCGGCATGGAAATCGAGGAAGTCGACCACCTGTCCATAACGCAAGCGGTCGATCAGGTTGCCGAGCGCGCCACCCAGAATCAGCGCGAGCCCGCTGCACAGGAGCCGGCGGCCGGGCGAGCGCACGAGGAGTGTACCGACGATGCCGATCGCCACTAGCGCGAAGCCGATGAGGAGCGGCGTCTGCCAGCCCGGCGCGTTGGAGAGAAGGCTGAAGGCGGCGCCTTTGTTATAGACGAGCACCATGTTGAAGAAGCTCGTCACCTCTACCCGCTCGCCAAGCACCAAGTGTGCGAGCACGACTGCCTTGGTCGCCTGATCGGCGAGCACCACGGCCGCCGCGAGCACGAACCAGCGCCAGGCGCTACGCATACGTGCGATGCTCGCCCGGGCCGTTCAGATTGAGCTCGCACCGCCCGCAGAGCGCTTCCTCGTTCACGTCGGCCCGGTAATGCCAGCAGCGCTCGCACTTGCGAAGCGTGCTCGGCCGCACCTCCACGCGCGGCGCGGGCGCGCGATGCACGCGCGCCGCCGAGGTGAGCATGACGAACTTGAGATCGTCGCCAAGGCTTGCCAGCACCTCGTAGTCGGCGCCGTCGGCATGGAAGTCGACCTCCGCCTGCAGCGAGGACCCGACCTTGCCGGCCGCGCGCAGCGTCTCGATTTCCTTGCGCACCGGGTTGCGCAGCTCGCGCAGCCGGGCCCACTTCGCCATCAGCGCCGGCGCATCCGCGGGCTGCGGCAGCTCGTGCCAGGTATGGAAGAAGACGCTGTCGTCCTTCCTGCCGGTGAAGGCCTGCCAAAGCTCCTCGGCGGTGAACGACAGGACCGGCGCCATCAGCCGCACCAGGCTGTGCGTAATGTGCCAGAGCGCCGTCTGCGCCGAGCGGCGCGCGACGGAATCGGCCTTGCACGTATAGAGCCGGTCCTTGAGGATATCGACGAAGAACGCGCCCAGGTCCTCCGAGCAGAAGGCCTGCAGGCGCTGCGCGACCAGGTGGAACTGATAGCGCTCGTAGTCTGCCATCAGCGCCGCCTGCATGTCGGCGGTCATGGCGAGTGCATAGCGGTCGATCTCGACCATGTCCTTCAGCGCAACCGCATCGCGCGCCGCGTCGAAGTCCGAGATGTTGGCGAGCAGAAAGCGCAGCGTGTTGCGGATGCGCCGGTACGTCTCCACCACACGTTTCAGGATCTCGTCGGAGATGAACAGCTCGCCCGAATAGTCGGTGGTCGCCGTCCACAGCCGGAGGATCTCGGCGCCAAGCGTGCTCGACACCTGCTGCGGCACGACCACGTTGCCAAGCGACTTGGACATCTTGCGGCCCGCACCATCGACCACGAAGCCATGCGTGAGGAGCGCCTTGTACGGCGGCACGCGGTCGAGCATGCACGAGACGAGCAGCGACGAATGGAACCAGCCGCGATGCTGGTCGGACCCTTCGAGATAGAGGTCCGCCGGGAAGCGCGTATCGTCGCGGTGCGAGCCGCGCATGACGGTGAAGTGCGTCGAGCCGGAATCGAACCAGACGTCGAGCGTGTCGCGGCTCTTCTCGTACTGCGCCGCCTCGGCGCCGAGCAACTCCTCGGCCGTGACGCTCTGCCAGGCCTCGATGCCGTCCTTCTCCACGCGCTTCGCGACCTGCTCGAGCAGGTCCTGCGTGCGCGGATGCAGCGCGCCCGTTTCGCGATGCAGGAAGAAAGGCATCGGCACACCCCACTGCCGCTGACGCGAGAGCGTCCAGTCGGGACGGTTGGCGATCATGCCGTGCAGGCGCGCCTGGCCCCACGCCGGGAAGAATGCCGTAGCCTCGATGCCGCGCAGCGCGGTGCTGCGCAGCGATTCCCCAGCGATCGGCTTGTCCATCGACGCGAACCATTGCGTCGTCGCGCGCAGGATGACGGGCGTCTTGTGCCGCCAGCAATGCATGTAGCTGTGGACGTAGACCTCGTTCGCCAGCAGCGCGCCTCGCTTCTCCAGCTCGGCGATGATCCTCGCGTTCGCCTCCCAGATCGACAGGCCGCCGAAAAGCTCGAGCGACGGTGCGAAGCGCCCGTCCGCCATCACTGGCGTCAGGATGTCCGCATCTTTCATCCCGTAGCGGCGGCACGACTCGAAATCCTCGACGCCGTAGGCCGGCGCCGAGTGCACGATGCCCGTGCCCGTATCGGTGGTGACGTACTCGCCGAGATAGACGGGCGCCGTCCGCTCGTAGAACGGATGCTTGAAGCGGATCTCCCCGAGCGCGCGGCCCTTGCAGCTCGCGAGCGTGCGGCCTTCGAGACCGTAGCGCTTGAGGCATGCTTCCTGGAGTTCGGCGGCTAGGATCAGCAGGCCCTTCGGTGTGTCGACCAGGTGGTACGTGAGCTCCGGGTGCACATTCAGCGCCTGGTTGCCCGGCAGCGTCCACGGCGTCGTGGTCCAGATGACGGCGAAGCCGGGCTTCGCGATCTTCACGCCGAAGGCGCGCTCGAGCTTCTCCGGCTCGGCGAACGGGAAGCCGACATCGATCGCCGGATCCTTGCGGTCCTCGTATTCGACTTCCGCTTCGGCGAGCGCCGAGCCGCAGTCGAAGCACCAGTTGACCGGCTTCAGCCCGCGGTAGACGAAGCCGTTGGCGAGGATCCTGCCGAGCACGCGAATCTCGTTCGCCTCGGTGGCCGGATCCATCGTCAGATAAGGGTGCGCCCAGTCGCCGAACACGCCCAGGCGCTGGAAATCCTTCTTGTGGCGTTCGACCTGCTCGGCGGCAAAGGCGCGGCACAGGCGCTGCGTCTCCTGCGGCGGCAGGTTCTTGCCGTATTTCTTCTCGATCTGCACCTCGATCGGCATGCCGTGACAGTCCCAGCCTGGCACGTAGGGCGCGTCGAAGCCGGCGAGCGTTTTCGATTTGACGATGATGTCCTTCAGGATCTTGTTCATCGCCGTGCCGATGTGGATGTCGCCGCTCGCGTACGGCGGCCCGTCGTGCAGCACGAAGCGCGGCCGGCCCTTGGCGATGGTGCGCAGCCGGCGATAGACGCCTCTTTCGTCCCACTCCTTGACCCATTGCGGCTCCCGCCGGGCGAGATCGCCCCGCATCGGGAATGGCGTCTCCGGAAGATTGAGCGTGTCTTTGTAGTCAGCCATTGTTCGCAAAATACCGGCGTGCTTGCGCGACGTCTTGCGCGATCGCCGCGCGCAACGCCGGAAGACCTTCGAATTTCGCCTCGTCGCGCAGCTTTTTCAGGAAACGCACGCTCAGGCGCCGCCCATACAGATCACCGACGCGCTCGAGCAAATGCACTTCGAGCAACGGAGTCGGCACGGGGTTCACGGTCGGGCGATAACCGAGGCTCGCGACCCCGGGACCGAAGCCCTCCACCTGCACGACGTAGATGCCCGCGAGCGGCGGTCGCTGCCGGAGGTGAATGTTGGCGGTGGGAAAGCCGAGATCCTGCCCGAGCTTCGCGCCATGGACCACATGGCCGCCCAGCGTGTAAGGCCGGCCGAGCAAGCGCTCGGCGCGCGAAAAATCGCCTGCGGCGAGCGCGGCCCGCACGGCGGAGCTCGACACACGTTCGCTCTCAATGGCGACGTCATCCATCGATTCCAGCGCGAAGCCGTGGCCCTCGAGCGTGGCGAAATCGCCCTTGCGCTGCGCACCGAAGCGGAAATCGCGGCCGACGAGCAG
>JAEKLK010000279.1 GCA_019509895.1 Betaproteobacteria bacterium
CAGGCGACTTCGAGTTTGAGGAGCGTATCGGGCAGGGGCTCGCGCTTCGCGGCGGCGGCGCCACGGAAACGCACGTCCATGGCGGCTTTCCAGGGAGCGGGGAGGTCCCCAAGGGCGCTCCAGCGGGCTTCCAGGTCGGGCGCGGGCTCGGCGGCGGCTTCGCGCTCGTCGCATAGGCGGGTCGCGGCGATGAGGGCATCGAAGCGCGCTTGCGCCGCGTGGTCGGCGATGTCGCGCAGGCGCTTTGACGCGGCATCGCGAGCGGCGCGATAGCGGGCTTCCAGCCGCGCGGCGTGCGGCCCTGTCACTCGGGCGCTGGCGCGCCAGGCGGTGTCGGCGGCGGCGAGGGCTCGCTTGGTGTCGCCTGCGCTACGGGCGGAATTTTCGCCGGGCGGGGCGGCGAGGCTATCGATGATCGCTTCGCGCGCCTTGATCGGGGCGTCCGCTTCGGATTCGCGGGCAGCGCGCTCGGCGTCGCGTGCGCTGAATACGGCATCGGTGGCCGCCTTGAACGCGGTCCACAGCGCATTCTCCTCGCGCCGGGGCAAAGACATGGACTTGGCATGGGCTTGCCATTGCGCTTGCAGCGCACGCGCCTTGTCGATCGCACCGCGCGCGAGCGGCTTAGACTCGCCGAGCGTCTTCGCGGCGGCAATGAGTCGCTCCCGCTCTTGGGTCGCATCGCGATACGCCTGCGTCAGCGGGGCTTCCAGGGCCTGGAGGGTTGCCGCGAAACGCGCGCTCACGGCCTGGTCGCCCTTTTGGGCATCGCGCGGCACCGTGTGCTCCACCGGCCCTAATTTACGCCAGGCGATTTTTGCCTCTTCGAGAGTCCGGGCAAGCGCGCGCGAGTCGGGCTGGCTTGCGCCGGCCTTGAGAAGGTCGTCGATGATGCGGTTGCGGGCGGCGAGGTTTTCCTGCCGCGCGGCCTTGAGCTTGTCGAGATGCGCCGCCACCGGCGCGTAGGCGGCCTTCAAGGCGCCGTCGAAAGCGAGCCACGCGGTCTTGCTGGTCGCGCCGCCGAGCTTGTCCAGCTCCTTCCAGCGCTGGCGCAGCTTCTCGATCGCGTCGGCATGCGCCTTGAGCGCAATTTTTTCCCCGGCCATCCCGGCGAGCCCCTGCGCTTCGGCGACCAGCTCCTCGCGCCGCTGTCCGCCGCTCCAGCGCTGCCATTCGCGCAGGCGCAGCTGTTCTTGGCGCAGGGATTGGATGCGCCGGGTGAGCGCGGCATCCACCGGGCCCGCCTTGAGCGCGACGTCGATCTGCGTGATCAGCCGCGTCAGCTCCGCGACCTGTCCCGCGGCATGCGCCGCTTCGGCCTGCTCCACATGGCGCTGCATTTGGGCCAGGCGCCGTTTCCTTCGCTCGGCGCTGAGCTCGCCTTCGTGCGTTCGGCGCGCTTCGCGCGCGCGTTGGCGCTCTTCGCCGCAAGCATTGCGCCACTCGGAAAAGCGATGCGTGAGCAGAGCCTGCAATTCGCCGTCCGCGACCTCCGGAAAGCTGCGCCATTGCTCGATCTTCGTCTTTTCCTCGGATTCGTCCGCAAAGCCGGCGACGGGCAAAGAGCGCAGGAACTCGGCGCGCTGCACGACGCTCGCGGCGAGCGCCAGCGCGCGATTGGCAGCATCGATTTTCTCGGTGCGGCGCGGATCACCGGCCGTGCCGGCGGCCCCGGGCGCCTCGTTCAGCAGTTGCAGCAGGGCCGCCGCCTGCTCGGCTGTCGCGCTGGCAGGCTTCGGCGATGCCGGCGCCACCGCGCCAGCCGCCACGCCGGCGAGCCCTGCCGTCAGGGCGTGGATCACGGCATCCGCGGCGGCGAGCCAGCGTGCGAGCGCCTGTCCCGCCTCGCCGCGTTCGCGCACCCTCGCGCCGAGTTGCGAGCGCACCGCCGCGAACTCGCTCGCCAGCGCCTGGTCGGGCAAGGCTTCGCTCAGCGCTGCCCAGGCACGGTCCAGCTCGACCAGGCGATTGACCGGAATGCTCTCCTGCTCGAGCAGGCTGTGCGCAGCGGCGATCAGGACCGGGGCCTGCGCGAGGGCTTCGCGCCGGGCGACCGCCGCCTCCAAGCGCGACTTCGCCGCGCGATACAGTCGCTTATCCTGATCCCTAAATTCGCGCGCCGCCTGCTTGAGTGCATCCTCCTGGGTCAGCGCCGCGAGCGCGGCAAGCTTCAGCTCGACGCCAGGTGCCTGGTGTGCCAATTGCAGCAGCGCGCCGTCGTCTCCATCTGCCGCATGGAGCCTTTCCCGCCAGCCTTGCAGCTCGGCTTCGGTAATCGGCGTCGCCGCTGCTGGCAGGGGCGCCGCGTCCTTCTTGAATAGGTTGTCGAACATGCCTACCTGTTGAGGTGCCTGTCGAGGAACTCCATCGTGCGCTTCCAAGCGAGCTCGGCGGCCTGCGGATTGTACTCGAGCGGCGATACCTTCCTCGCCGCTGTCTCGTTTGCGAACGCATGCTTCGCCTCGTAGCGGTGGAACTCGAACTTGAGTCCGCGTGCTGGAGTACAACGACCGCGCCGGTGAGAAGACGCATCAGCATCGCCATCCGGCATTCGTGCTGTACGCCCTGAGCGGCCTCGAGCGCACGCTGACTCTGCAGGGAGGAAAGGTGCTCAGGCGCGCATTCAGGCCTGGCGATGTGATGTGATCCGACGAGCAGACCCACATCGGTGAGAACGTAGGCGATACGCCCACGCGCGTGATCATCGTCGAGCTGAAGAAGCTGCGCGAGGGATGCGCAAAGCCGTGACCGGCGCCATCAGGCGACTTCGATAGCTTCCTGCACGTTGTCGACGGTTACGGGAACAACCCCGTAGACGATTTCCGGGGCCGCGCCGTACTTGGACGCCACCATGGCTTTCCACTCGGGCGTGAAGCACGCTTCGGCATCGGCCTTGGTCTTCCAAAGATAGATGCCCTTCACGTCGCCTGCCTCTGTGAAGACATAGTGCTTGCGCAAGAGCCCGCGCTTGCCCAGGTACAACGGCGCCGTGGTCTTGAACATCGCGGTTGCTTGCTCGAGCGTCCAGCGGGTCGGCAGCTTGTACGTCAGGATCGAGATGATCATTGCGCGCTTTCGACGGAGACGTTCACGGTGCATTAGAAACCGTCGAGCCAAGCGGACTCAAATGATTTTTTTGCTTCTCACGGATGCGTTCCGCGAATGCGACTGACGGGTTCTTGAAGTGCAGGGTGGCCGGCTACAAGATCTTTCGCAACACGTGGCGACGGTTGCGCGTGAAAGGCCGCACCTCTGCCGGCCAGCGCCCGAGCTCCACGGCCTTCGCCCAAGCGCTGCTGGTAAGCACCTCGGCGCTTTCCAGCTCGTAATACGCGCTGTAGCGCGGCTCGCCCTCGGCAACGATGGTCTTCTTCTCGCCGCCGATGAACATGGTGAGCGGGACGCTCACGGCACGTCGTATCGAGAGGACGCCCGGCACCTTGAGAAGCTCGGGTACGTGCTCCGTGTCGTAGACCTCATTGAAGAGCGCCTCCTTCGCCGGATCGACGTCCATGCTTGCGATGAAAACGAACTTCGCTTTTCCTGCCATGCCAACCTCCTTTATTTGCAACGAGAAGCACTGCTCAACGATGAAGTGGTCGCACCTCAGGCGGCCGCGCGCCCTGCTAGGAAATGCACAAGAAGCGCCACCGGCCTGCCCGTCGCGCCCTTGTCGTCGGTCGACGCGGTTCCGGCGATGTCGAGGTGCACCCACGGATAGCGCTTGGTGAACCGCGAAAGGAAGCACGCCGCAGTGATCGCGCAGTCGCCGTTCGGGCCGACGTTTGCAAAGTCCGCGATGTTCGACTTGAACGTGTCCTGGTACTCGCGCCACAGGGGCATGTGCCAGCCGCGGTCCCAGGCGCTGTCGCCGGCCTCGAGCACCTCGCGCACGAGCGCGTCGCTCGTGGAAAACACGCCCGAGGCGATCTCGCCGAGCGCGGTTACGATCGCGCCTGTGAGCGTCGCGAGATCCACGAGGACCGCAGGCTTGTACTTCTCGGCGTAGGTCAGTGCGTCGGCAAGAAGGAGGCGGCCCTCGTAGTCGGTATCGAGGATTTCCACGGTCTGGCCGGACATCGTCGTCACGACGTCGCCCGGCTTGATGGCGTTTCCGTCGGGCATGTTCTCCGCGGCCGGAACGATGCCGACCACGTTGAGCCGCAGCTTCATGAGCGCGGCTCCGTGGAGCGCGCCGAACACGCTCGCCGCGCCGCACATGTCGAACTTCATCTGCTCCATGTCCTCGGAGGACTTGATGCTGAGTCCGCCCGTGTCGAACGTGATTCCCTTGCCAACGAGGACGACCGGCGGCGCCTCGCGCTCGCCGCCGTGGTATTCCATGACGATGAGCTTGGGCGGCTGGGCGCTGCCGCTCGCGACCGCGAGGAATGCGTTCATGCCGAGCTTCCCGAGGTCTTCCCGGTCGAGGATCTTCACCTCGAACCCGTGGCGGCCACCGAGCTCTTGCGCTTGATCAGCCAGATATGTCGGCGTGCAAATGTTGCCCGGCAGATTGCCGAGATCCTTGGCGAGCGTGATGCCCTCGGCGATCGCCACCGCCCGATCGACAACAGCCTCGGCTGCCGTCGCCTGCGAACGATCGGCGACGTGGAAGACGACCTTCTCGAGTGCGCGCTTGTGTTTCGGCGGCTCGCTCTTCAGCTTGTCGAAGCGATACAAGCCGTTCATGACCGCAAGGACCGCCTGCTCGATCTTCCATGCGCCGTCGCGGCCGCTCACGGGAAGCTCGTTGAGACACAGCGTCGCCTCGGCGGCGCCCGTCGTGCGCAGCGACGTCGTGGCCGCCGAGAGCGCCGTGTGATAGCTGCTCTCCACGAATTCCGGCTCGGGGCCGAGGCCGACGAGAAGCACGCGCTCCGAGGCTACGTTCGGAATCCTGGTGAGGAGCAGCACCGTGCCGAGCTCGCCTTCGAGGTCGCCGCGGCTCACGGCCGCATCGAGGGCGTGGCCGGATGCGCGATCGAGCTCAATCGCGGAGGGCGAAAGCTTGCCGCCCTCGTACACGCCGACCACGATGCAGCCGGTGCGCTGCTTCTCGAGGCTTCCGCCGTTTACGACGAATTCCATCAAACGGTCTCCGCGATGCGGCGCGCGAACACGCCAAGGACTTCGCGGTAGAGCGCCTCGCCGAGCACCTGGTCTTCGTTGCCTGCGTCGATGTTCGGGTTGATGTTGACTTCGATGAGATAGAAGCGGTCCTCGACCTGCTTGAGGTCGGCGCCGTACAGGCCGCGGCCGATCAGGTTGGCGGCCCGTACAGCCGTGTTGATCACCTGCTCAGGTGCCTCGCCGATGCTCATCGCTACGGTCTTGCCCTCGACCGGCTGCTCCTCGCCCTCGACCTTGATTATCTTCCAGTGGCCGGGCGCCATGAAGTACTTGGCGACGAAGAGCGGCCGCCGATCGTAAACGCCGACGCGCCAGTCGAAGTCGCTCGGTAGCCATTCCTGCGCGATCAGGAGCTCCGACTGGTTGAAGAAGCGCTGCGCTTCCTTGCGCACGCTCTCTTCGGATTCGATCTTCACGACGTCGACCCCGAAGCCGCTGTCGGGCAGCTTGAGCACGCACGGCAGTCCGAGCGTCGGGATGATTTCGTCCACGTTGCCACGGTGCACGATCAGCGTGCGTGGCGTCGCGATGCGATGCCGGTTCAGCAACTCCTGCATGTACACCTTGTTCCCGCACTTCAGGACGGACTCCGGATCATCCACGACCGGCATGCCAAGCGATTCCGCCCTGCGCAGGAACTCATAGATGCT
>JAEKLK010000280.1 GCA_019509895.1 Betaproteobacteria bacterium
CGCGTCCGGCCGAGCTCCGATAGAAGAGCGCGAAGAAGAGCACCAGTAGCACGCCGACGGCGATGAAGATGACGATCGCGTCGCCGGTAAGCACCAGCTCGCCGAGGAGAAGCGGCGGGAAATCGAACACGCGCGGCATCGGCAGGACCTCGCGGCCCCACACCGCGCGCGCGATGCCGCGCAGCACGTAGCCGAACGCTATGCACATCAGTGCGAAGCCGACATGCGGGCCCGCCTTGATGCGCTCGATCAGGCCGATCTCGATCGCCAGCCCCAGCACGGCGAGCAGCACGACGGCGAGCGCGGCCGAGGCATAGAACGGCAGCCCGGCGAGCACGACCAGCAGGTAGACGACGAAGGCGCCGGCCATCACCAGGTCGCCGTGGCCGAAGTTCACGACGGTCGTGCCGCGGTACACCACGCACATCGACAGCGCGACCAGCGCGTAGATGGCGCCCTGAGCGAGGCCGCTTAGTGCGAGCTGCAGCGCGAACAAGGATGTTCTGCGGCAGTCGTCCCCGCGAAGGCGGGGACCCCGTTTAGAGAATTAGAGAGCCTGCGCAGAAGTGCTTCCACTTGGGATTCGTAGCGGCTTAACGGGGTCCCCGCCTTCGCGGGGACGACGATTTACCGCTTCTCAGAGTATCCCTAGATCACAGCGGCTTGCCCCAGCTCTTCAGCACCGTCGGCTTGCCCTTCACGAAACCGGCGACCGCAACGTCCTTCACGCCATCGCGGTCCGTCGGGCTCCAGGTGATGTGGCCCGCGAGCACGTGCGTATCGAAATCCTTGGTGCGATCCAGTTCGGCGATCAGCTTCTCGCGCGTCGGCTCGCGTCCCGCGCGCTTGAGCGCCTCGACCACCGCTGCGGCGCCGCCCATCGAGATCAGGCTGAACGCCGTCAGCGACTCGTTGGGGTAGTACTTCTTCAGGATGTCGGCAAACGGCTTGAGCCGGGGCCCATCGAGGTTGTCGGCGTACATATGCGGCACGTAGTAGTTCGCCACCGTATCGAGGTCGCCGACGCGCTTCAGCGTGTTCTCCAGATCAGTGCCCGCGGTGCCCATCACCGGCACGTTGAGCCCATACTTCTTCGCGTCCTTGAGGAAGATGGCGGTCTCCGCCTCGTAAAGGCAGGCGATGACGAAGTCCGGATTGACCTGCTTGATCTTCAGCGTCTGCGCCGTGGCGTCCGTCTGTCCACGCTCGAAGGCCACCTCCACCACCGGCTTGATGTTCCTGGAGGCCAGGAACTCGTTCGCCGGGCCGCAGTAGCTCTTCGCCCAGTCGTCGGTGTGGGAGATCACCGCCACCTTGGAGGTGCCGGGCTTGCTCGCCACGAACTGTCCCATCGCGACACCCATGGTCTTGCCCACGGGCACGCCGTGGAAAATGTTCCGGGTCGGCGGCGAGGAAATCGCCGGGTTGGCGGCATGCGCGATCACCCAGGGAACGCCCGACTCGACCACGACCGGCTTGATGGCCATCGCCACCGCGCTGCAGGAATTGCCGTGCAGCATGAACACCTTGTCCTGGTAGATGAGCTTCTTCACCGCGGCGACGCCCTTGGCGCCGTCGCATGCGTAGTCTTCGAGCACGGTCTCGATCTTGCGGCCATTCACGCCGCCCTGGTCGTTCACCCATTTGTAGTAAGCGTCGAGGCCGATCTCAGCCTTGCTGTAGCTCGAGGCGTTGCCGGTGAACGGCCCCATGATGCCGATCTTGATGGCCGTCGGTGTGACCCCGTCCTCCGCGACGGCGGCCGCGCTGACGAGCGCGCAGGCGATGATTAGCGAAAACCGTTTCACGTTTTCTCCTCCCTCTTATATGGACCCTGAGAAGTCGTCCCCGCGAAAGCGGGGATCCCGTTTTGTTTATGCCGTCACCGACTCATGCTGGCGGCTTGCAATCCTGTCGAGCTGCTGCAGGCAGGTCTCGAGCGATTCCACATCGCCGAACTTCGCGTCGATGTCGAAGAGATTCCAGAGCACGGCGCCGGGGATGCGATCGCCAATGGCTTCGCGCACGGCGATGGGCCTGAAGCCGTCGGCGAGGCCATCGCACACCGTTTCACGCACGCACGCCGACGCCGTGACGCCGGTGACCACGATCGTGTCGACTCCGGCCGCGCGCAGGTAGCCCGCGAGGTAGGTGCCGTGGAAGGCGCTGGCGCGCTTCTTCACCAGCAGCTGCTCGCCCGCGATCGGCGCGATGCGCGAGTCGATCTGCCACAAGTGGCGATCGCTCTCCGCCACGGCTTCCACGGGAATCTTGTGGTGCCACAGCCCCATGTCGGTGTTCGGGTTGTCGCGATCAGTGACCTGGTAGCAGGTCGTCACGTGCACGACTGGAAAGCCGTGGCGCCGGAAGGCCGCGAGCAGCTTCTGCACCGCCGGCATCACCTGGTCGTCCATGCGCTCGCAGGTGAACGGGTTGCCAGGACGGGTCCAGGCATTCGCGAGGTCGACGTTGATGAGCGCCGGCTTCGTGCCGAAGCCGACGCGGCGCTGGAAGCCGCGCTCGCGATAGCGCCGGGTCGCTTCCGCGAACGCGGCTTCGAGCGCTTCGTTGAGTTTGTCCGACATGTCTTCTCCTCCTCAGCCGAATGATATATGGTCGCTCCATGCAGCACCGCGACCTCACCGTGTTCGATGGACTGATCGTAGCGAACTTCTCGCGCGCGGTGTTCGAGGACATGCGCCGCGGCGGTCTGACGGCGGCGAACTGCACCTGCTCGATCTGGGAAGGCTTCCGCGGCACGATGGAGAACGTGATGCGCTGGAAGCAGTGGTTCCGCGAGCACGCGGATCTCATCACCCAGGTCCACACCACCGCCGACATTGCGCGCGCCAAGCGCGAGGGCAAGACCGGCATCGCGCTCGGCTGGCAGAACCTCACGGGCATCGAGGACCAGATCGGGAGCCTTGCGTTATTCAAGGAACTCGGCGTCGGCATCATGCAAATCGCCTACAACACGCAGAACCTGGTCGGCACCGGGTGCTATGAGAGCCGCGACGGCGGCCTCTCCGATTTCGGCCACGAGGTCATCGCCGAGATGAACCGCCTGGGCATCCTCTGCGACCTCTCGCACGTCGGGCCGAAGACCAGCGAGGACGTCATCAAGGCCTCGCGCAAGCCCTGCGCTTACACCCACTGCGCGCCGGCCGCGCTCAAAGCCCATCCGCGGAACAAAAGCGATGAACAGCTGCGCTTCATCGTCGATCGCGGCGGCTTCGTCGGCGTCACCATGTTTCCGCCGTTCCTGCGCCGCGGCACCGAAGCGACGGTCGACGACTACGTCGAGGCGATGGAGCATGTCATCAAGCTCTGCGGCGAGGACCAGGTGGGCTTCGGCACCGACTTCACGCAGGGCTACGGCCGGGAGTTCTTCGAGTGGATCACGCGCGACAAGGGCTACGCGCGCAAGCTCACCGAGTTCGGCGACATCATCAACCCCGCCGGCATGCGCGAGATCAAGGACTATCCGAACCTCACCGCGGCGATGGAGAAGCGCGGCTGGGAGGAAGGCCGCATCCGCAAGCTGATGGGCGAGAACTGGGTGCGGCTCCTGCGCGAGGTGTGGGGCGCTTGAAACCCGAAGTGCCGATCGAGGTCGATGCCTCGAGCGGCGAGTGGTCGGTCGACGGCATGCCGATGATCCTCGTGCCGCGGCACTTCTTCCTGAACAACCACCTCGCCATCGAGTCCGCGCTCGGGCGCGAGCGCTACGCCGAGCTGCTGTTTCACGCCGGCCACAAGTCGGCGTATGTCTGGTGCGAGAAGGAGGCGAAGACCCATGCAATCGAAGGCATCGCCGTCTTCCATCACTACATGAAGCGCCTGTCGCAGCGCGGTTGGGGCCAGTTCCGCGTCGAGTCGCTCGATGCGCCGGCGGGCCGCGCGCGCGTTCGTGTCCGCCACTCGGTCTTTGCTACGGAAAAAGGCGAGAAGGCCTGCTACATGTTCCGCGGCTGGTTTCCCGGCGCGCTGGAATTCGTGGCGCAGTCCGGGCGCAAGCTCACATCGACCGAAGTGCAGTGCGCGGCCGAAGGCCACGACCACTGCGTTTTCGAAGTCAGCCCCGCTTAATTGGTGACAGTCACCATTTTTAATTGGTGACTGTCACCATTTAGTCGTTCTTCGCGCCGGAGGCGCGCACGACCGGTCCCCAGCGGCGCAGCTCGTCGGCGACGAAGGCGGTGAATTCCTTGGCGTCGAGCCGGTTCGGCACGATGCCATCGTGGCGGAGCTTCGTACGCACATCCGAGAGTTCGAGCGCGCGGCGTACTTCTGCATTCAGCCGGTCGACGATCTCCTGCGGCATGCCGGCCGGGCCGGAGAGCGAGAACCACACGGTGCCGACGATGTTCGGAAAGCCCGACTCGGCGAAGGTCGGCACGTCGGGATATTCGGGCAGGCGCGCCGAGGAGCTGAGCGCGAGCGCGTGCGCCTTGCCGGCCTTGATCTGCGTCGCTGCGGTCGAGAGCGTGGTCGACACGGCGGGAATGTGTCCGCCCATGAGATCGGCCACGGCGTTCGAGGCGCCCTTGTAGGGCACGTGCTGCAGATCGATGCCGGCCTCGCGCTTGAAGAGCTCGGCGACGAGCTGGCCCTGCGTGCCGTTGCCGGGCGAGCCATAGGAGAGCGGCTTCTGCTTCGCGAGCTCGATGAACTCCTTCAGGTTCTTCGCCGGCAGCGACGGCGTGACCGCCAGCACCGCCGGCGGACCGCCGAAGAGCGCGATGTGCGTGAAGTCCTTCAGCGGATCGTACGGCGTCCCTTGCGGCAGCTGCGGCGCGATGACGTGCGAGGCGATGCCCGAGACGAGCAACGTATAGCCGTCCGCCGGCGCCTTGACCACCTGCTCGGAGCCAAGCACGCCGCCCGCGCCGGGGCGGTTCTCGACGACGAAGTTCTCCTTCAGCTGCTCGGTGAGCTTCTGTGCGACCAGCCGCCCGAGCGTATCGGCGCTGCCGCCCGGCGCGAATGGCGCGACGATCTTGACCGGCCGCGCGGGATACGGCTGCGCGCTCGCGACGAAACTGGCGGCGAGCGCAGCGAATGCGAAGAGGATGCGTTTCATGCAGCGATTCTATAATCGGCGCGATGACCGATTGCATCGACGTTCACACGCACATCGTCCCCGAGAATTTTCCACCGTACGCCGGCAGGAACCGCGACGTGCCCTGGCCTTCGATGGCCGACGCACACGCGTGTCACAGGCACGTCATGATCAGCGGCAAGGTCTATCGGACCGTGGCGGACGGCTCGTGGAGTGTGCCGCGGCGCGTCGAGGACATGGGCGCCATGCGCATCTCGCGTCAGGCGATCTCGCCGATGCCGGAGCTCCTCTCGTACTGGCTGCCGCTCGAGGACGCCCAGGCGATGGTGCGTTATCTCAACGACACCATTGCCGAAATGGTCGCTGCGGCGCCGCAGCGTTTCGCCGGCCTCGGCGCCGTGCCGCTGCAGGATGTGGATGCGGCGATCCGCGAGCTCGAGTACTGCAAGCGACTGCAATTTTCAGGCGTCGAGATCGCGAGCCACGTCAACGGCACGTCGATCGGCGATCCGCGCTTCGAGCCGTTCTTCGCCGCCGCGGAGCAGATGGGCGCGGCGATCTTCGTGCACGCGCTGCGCCCGGCCGGCCATGACCGGATCGTCGGCCCGTTCATCGAGCAGGCGGTGTGCTTCCCGGGCGATATCGGCCTCGCCTGCGCCTCGATGATCACCGGCGGCGTCGGCGCGCGCCATCCGAAGCTGCGCATCGCCTTCAGC
>JAEKLK010000281.1 GCA_019509895.1 Betaproteobacteria bacterium
AGCAGGCGATCGCGCGGGTCAAGGTACTCGCCGAGCTCGACATCACCGAGCGGCGCGTGCCGCAGGACGGGCGCTTCAAGGCGTTCGAGCGCGGCCGCGCGGTCGACTTCCGCGTCTCGATCATGCCGAGCATCCACGGTGAGGATGCGGTGCTGCGGGTGCTCGACAAGCAGTCGCTCTACGAGACCACGAAGCAGAACCTGTCGCTCGACTCGCTCGGCTTCGACGCGCAGGACGTCAAGCGCTTGCGCCGGCTGAGCCACGAACCCTATGGCATGCTGCTCGTCACCGGGCCGACCGGCAGCGGCAAGACCACCACCCTCTACGCCGCGATCACCGAGATCAACAACGGCCAGGACAAGATCGTCACCATCGAGGACCCGGTCGAGTACCAGTTGCCGGGCGTGCTGCAGATCCCGGTGAACGAAAAGAAGGGCCTCACTTTCGCGCGCGGCCTGCGCTCGATCCTCCGCCACGACCCCGACAAGATCATGGTGGGCGAGATCCGCGACCCGGAGACCGCCAACATCGCCGTGCAGTCGGCGCTCACCGGCCACCTCGTGTTTACCACGGTGCACGCGAACAACGTCTTCGACGTCATCGGCCGCTTCATGCACATGAACGTCGACCTGTACGGCTTCGTGTCCGCACTGAACGCGATCCTCGCGCAGCGGCTGGTGCGGCTCGTCTGCCCGCACTGCGCCGAGCCGCACAAGCCGGATGCCGAGCTGGTCGCGGAGTCTCGGCTCGCAGCGGACGCGCTCGCCGGCTGGAACTTCCGCATCGGCCATGGTTGCCGCGAATGCCGCGGCGCCGGCTACAAGGGACGAAAGGCGATCGCGGAGCTCATGATCCTGAACGACGAGCTGCGCGAGCTCATCACTTCGCGGGCGCCCGTGCGGCATCTGAAGGAGGCGGCGCAGCGCGCCGGCACGCGCACGCTGCGCGATGCTGCTTTCGACGCGGTAAAGAACGGCGAGACGACGCTCGAGGAGATCAACCGTGTCACCTTTGTTTCCTGAGCGCCTGCTCGTTCGCCTTTCGCCCGCCGAAGTCCGCGTGGGGGCGAAGTCGTATGCCTGCGACCCGGCGTTCGGCGCCGAGCCGTGGCACGGCGCGCTCGAGGTGCTGAAAGACGGCGCCTGGCCGCGCGCGCGCGTCACGGTCGTGCTCTCGAACCACTTCGTGCGCTACTCGCTCGTGCCCTGGAGCGACGCGCTCGCGACGCCGGCCGAAGAGGAGGCGTACCTGCGCCACCACTTCGCCAAGATCCACGGCGAGCGGGCCAAGGGCTGGGTGCTGCGCGCGAGCCAAAGCGCGCGCGGCGAGCCGCGCGTCGCGAGCGCGGTGGACGCGGCGCTGATCCAGGCGGTTCGCGCCGCGTTTCCCAAGGGCGGCAAGGCGAGGCTCCTCTCGGTGCAGCCGGCGCTGATGTACATCTTCAATCGTGCGCGCGACGCCGTGCCGCGCTCGGGTGCCTGGCTGGTGATCGCAGAAGCCGAGCGCGCCTGTGTCGCGCTGCACGCCGACGGCGCGTTCCGCGCGGTGCAGAACGGTCGCGGCGAATGGCGTACGCTGCTCGACCGCGAACGGCATCGCGTCGCCGGCGAAACACCGAATCTGGCGTTGATCGATGGCGCTGCGGCGCCGTCGGGGGACCCGTACTGGAAATTCAGCAATGCAGGGACTTGAGGGGGGAATGAAGATGAAAGCACGGCAGGTATTGCTTGCCTGCGCTGCGCTGGCCCTTTGCATGGGCAGCGCGGCGGCTCGAGCGGACGACGATGATTGCAATGCCGGCACCTCGCTTCGCCTGGTGAACGGCAGGATTCATACGATGGACAAGCACGACACGATCGTCTCGAGCGTGCTGATCAAGAACGGCCGCTTCGCCGCCGTGGGCGGCGGCGGTCAGCCTGAGGCGGGCGAGTGTGCGCGCACCGTCAACCTCGGCGGCCGCACCGTGGTGCCGGGCATCATCGACAGCCACAACCACATCGTCCTCCTCGGCCTGCGTCCGGGACGTGACGCGCGCCTGGAGAACGCCAACTCGATCGCCGAGGCGCTTGCCACGCTCGCGGCGCGCGGCAAGGAGGCGAAATCCGGGGAATGGGTGACATCCATAGGCGGTTTTGCCCGAACCCAGTTCTTCCCGGATCCGCAGCCCATGCGCTTCCCGACGATGCAGGAGCTCTCGGCGGCGGTGCCCAGCCATCCGGTGTTCATCATGGAAGGCTTCAGCGGACCGGGCGCGGTCAACGCCGCGGGCAAGGCGTTCCTGGTGGCGCACGGCGTTCCGGTCGGTACCACGGCCGGGCAGGACGAAGGCTACGTGGACGGCGGGGCGTTCGGCGTTGCGACGCCGTGCACGACGGCGCTTTATCTCCTGCGGCAGATGCAGACGCGCGAATCCATGCTGCAGGGGCTCACCGACGCCATGCATTACGCGGCCGGCATCGGCGTGACTACGCATCTGGACCAGGGCGGCTTCCCGTTCAACGTCCCGGTGATCGGCGAGCCGAGCGACGGCGCCGCGAGCTTCGATCGCTATCGGGCGCATGACTCGGTGCGTGCGCTCTACCACGAGGGCAAGCTCACCAACCGCATCTGGATCAACTTCCTGCACGTCGAAGAAGACCCGCAGACGCCCGAGCTGCGGGCGCGGCTGCTGAACAGCTGGGACGATTTCGGCGACAACATGCTGCGCGTGCTCGGCATCGGCGAGTTCACCGCCAGCGCGTTCATAGCGCCCGGCACGCCGGCATGGATGAATGGCACGCGCCTGGTGGCGCAGGCGCAGTGGCGCAACGAGAACCACTCGCTCAATTTCCCGGTCTTCGCCCTGCCCGGATTGCCGCTCGACTGGAAAGTCATCATCGACGGCTGGCAGACGGTGCATGACGAGCTGAGCGATCCGCGCAATCCCAACCGTATTCCGGAGGGCATCAAGAACCTGCGCTGGACGCTCGCGCACGTGCCGGTGATTACGCCGGAGTATCTGCAGAAGCTGAAAAACCTCGGCGGTGGCGTCAACGTGCTCGGTGGCTGGCGCTGGCTGAGCGGCACGGCGACGCAGAACGGCCCGCCATTCCGGGACATCCTCGCGAGCGGCATCCCCGTCGGCATGAGCTCCGACGGCATGCAGATCTCGACGATGAGCCCGTGGATCAACCTTTACTACGTCGTCACCGGCAAGAACGCGCGCGGCGAGCTGATCAACGGCGGCCAGACGCTCAGCCGCAACGAGGCGATGCGCCTCTACACCGCCAACAACGGCTGGTTTCTCAATGCCGAGGACAAGCTCGGCACGATCGAGGAAGGGAAACTCGGCGACCTCGTGGTACTGAGCCGCGACTACTTCGACAGCCGCGCCGTACCCGACGCGGGTATCAAGGACCTGCGCTCGGTGCTGAGCGTCGTTGGCGGCAAAGTCGTCTATGACGATCTCGAGGGCCGCTCGAAGGACTACTGGAAAGCGGGGATGCCATAACTCGGCCGCGAAAACTCGAGCTCGACTACATCGCGCCGGTGCGGCGCCCGGCCTGGCCGGGCCTCGCGCTGCTCGCCGTGGCGCTGGCGCTCGCCGGCGAGCTCGGAGTGCGCTATCGCGACGCGCGCCAGGAAGTCGTGCGCCTCGAGGCGCAGGCCGGCCTGGTGCTGTCAGACGCGCGCCCGGCGCGCGCCGTGCCGAAGGAGCGGCTGGATGAGCAGGCGAAGGGCGCCGAAGCGGTCGTGCGCGCGCTCACCCTGCCGTGGGCCGGCTTGGTCGGCGCCATCGAGCAGGCCGCGAGCAAGGATGTGGCCATCCTGCAGCTGCAGCCCGATGCCGACCAGCGGCTGCTTCGCCTGACGGCCGAGGCGCGCCACCGCGACGCGATGTTCGAGTACCTGCGGCGCCTCGGTGCGGCGCGCGAGCTTTCCAATGTCGTGCTCGTATCGCACCAGGTGCAGCAGGAGGACCCGCAGCACCCGATCCAGTTCTCCGTGCAGGCATCGCTCAAGTGAAGGCGCGCCTCGAAGCGTGGCTGCGCCGCCTCGGTCCCGCCGGGATCGTGGCCCTCGGTCTCCTGCTCGCGAGCGGCGCCTTCTACGTCAATACGCTGCTGCCCGCCGAGGAGGAAGCGGCCGCGCAGCGCGCCGCGCTCGACCGGCAGCGCTCGCGCACGCCTTACCGGCCGGTGTCGATCGATAACCGCGCCGATGACCTGCGGCGCTTCCAGGCGCTCTTTCCGCCGAGCAGCGAGCTCACCACGCACGTCGAGCGGCTGCATCGCCTGGCGCGACGCTCGGGCCTCGACCTCGCGCAGGGCGAGTACCGCCTGGAAAAGCGCACCACCGGCCTGTGGGCCTACCGCGTCACCCTGCCGGTGCGCGGCAGCTACGGCCAGCTGCGCGAATTCCTGTCCTCCGTGCTCAAGGAGATGCCGATCGCCTCGATCGACGCGCTGCGCTTCGAGAGAAAGCGCGCCGCCGACACGCAGATCGAAGCGCAGGTCCGCCTGACCGTGTACGCGCAACCGCCGGGAGATCTGCAATGAAACGAGCGTTCTTC
Organism: Betaproteobacteria bacterium; assembly: GCA_019509895.1. Lineage (GTDB taxonomy): Bacteria > Pseudomonadota > Gammaproteobacteria > Burkholderiales > SG8-39 > SCGC-AG-212-J23. The sequence goes on from JAEKLK010000281.1 coordinate 4,553, forward strand.
CTCATCGTCCTGCTCGTGCTCGCGGCCTGCGCCAGCCAGCGCAGCGCGCTCGATCAGGCGCGCGACCATTACACCGCCGGGCGCGGCGACGAAGCGCTGCGCGTCCTCGAGCAGGCGATGCGCGAGCATCCCGAGGATCCATATTCGCGGCGCGAATATTTCCGTATGCGCGACACGCTCGTCGGCCAGTGGCTCGCGCAGGCGGAATTTGTGCGGCAGGCGGGGCGGCCCGACGACGCCGAGCGACTCTACCGGCTCGTGCAGGCCCACGATCGCGGCAACTCGCGTGCGGAGGCAGGCCTTACGCAGATCGAAACCGATCGCCGGCATCGCGCCGCCGTCCTCGAGGCCGACCAGCTGGTGAAGGCCGGCAAGTACCGTGAGGCGCAGGACGTCCTGCGGCCGGTTCTGACCGAGAACCCGCAGCAGCGCGACGCGCGGCGCCTGCAGCGGACCATCGACGACCGGCTGGTGAAGCCGGCGATCGCCACCGTGCAGCTGCGGCCGAGCATCGCCAAGCCGATCTCGCTCGACCTGCGCGAGGTGACGCTGAGGAACGTGTTCGAAGTGTTGCAGCGGGCCTCCGGCGTCAACTTCATCTTTGACCGCGACGTGCGCACCGACCAGCGCACCAGCATCGCGCTGCGCGACGCCACCATCGACGACGCGATCCGCATGGCGATGCTCACCAACTCGCTCGAGTACAAGGTGCTCTCGGAGAACACGGTGTTCGTGTATCCGAACACGCCGCAGAAGCAGCGCGAGTACCAGGAGCTGGTGGTGAAGGGCTTCTACCTGTCGAATGCCGACGTGAAGCAGACGGCGAACATGATCCGCACGCTGGTCAAGACGCGCGACATCTTCATTGACGAGAAGATCAACCTCCTGGTGCTGAAGGACACGCCGGCGGCGATCCAGCTCGCGCAGCGCCTGATCGCCGCTCAGGACCTCGCCGAGCCGGAGGTGATGCTGGAAGTGGAGGTGATGGAGGTGAACCGTTCGCGCCTGCTCGAGCTCGGCATCAAGTTCCCGGACACGTTGGCGATTGGCCTGCAGGGCGCGGCCGGGATCCCGGGCCAGCTTACCCTGACGGAATGGCAGAACCGCAGCTCCGACCTGGTGCAGCTCGCGTTCACCAATCCGCTCTTCCTGTTCGCCCTGAAGCAGCAGGACGGCATCTCGAACAC
>JAEKLK010000282.1 GCA_019509895.1 Betaproteobacteria bacterium
GCGCTCCGCTGCTCGTTCACGCCGTGGTCCGTGCCGCTTTCGCCGTTCGCCGGCGTGCCCGAAGGTATGCTGCAAGGCAAAAGCGGTTCGGCGGCAGGCACGCCGGGGCCTGCCCTTCGCGGTGCACCACCACACGCTGATGAAAGTGTGGCTTTCCTGCACCAGGGTGCTGCCGCTGCGCGAAAAAGGCGCGACCGGATCGGCGCTACAGCAGCTGCAAGAAGATCATCGCGAGTCCGATCACCGAAACGACCCACACCGTTGTGCGCAGCCAGGGGATTCCTGCGACATAGATCACGGCGTAGGCGAGACGCGCCCAGAAGAAGATCTGCGCGCCAAGCAGCGTGGCGCCGTTGGCGCGTCCCGCCACAACGGCGGTGAGCACCAGCGCCGCGAACAGCACGAGGTTTTCCAGCATGTTGTGATGCGCGCGCGCCGCGCGTCCCGCCCAGCCGGTGCAATGCGCGAGACCCTCGCGATTTCCAGCGAGCGCAGGCAGACCGACCTGCGCCGTCGCGCCCGCCACCGCGAGCAGCATTTGAACGAACGTCAGCAACACCGACCAGACGAGCAGCGCCAGTTCCGGCTTCATGGTTTCCTCCCCCGAGAAAAAGAGCCGACATTTTGTCGCAACTGCGGGCTTGCACAGGCGCCCGCGCTGGAGCAAGATGGGCGAAGCAGCAAACAAAAACGAGGGGAAACGGCCGCGGATACTCCAAGAGCCGCCACGAGAGTCAACGTCCCAGCGAGCGCGCGCAACGCGCGCAACTCCGCGCGGATATCCTCGGGCAAAGCCGTGGCCGCGTCATCGAAGCGCGCCACCACTTCGTCGGGCGCCGGGGGACCGTCGTGGAAGAAGCCGCGGCGCTTGTCCCAGACGAGCGCGCGGTCACTCGAGTCGATGCCGTAGCAGAGCTGGAAAAGCGTTACCTCCTCGCCGGTTTGCCAGATGAACAGATCGAAATATTCATCGTGAAACCAGCGCCGCTTCGCCGGCGGATCGTCCGCGACTCCATGAATCTCTTTGAGCATCTTTGGTCTCTGACTAATGATCGTAGCGCAGGGCTCGAAAGACCCTGTCAGGCAAATATTGTCACTAACTCGCCACAAGCGCCAATCGAGTCCTCGGGGTCAACGCTGCGCCGTTCGGCGCGTTCGTGGGGAATGGGGCGAGCAATACAACGCCCGTGGCCTGTGACAAAACGGATGGCCCGGGCCGCATGTGGGTCGAATCTTGCTCTAACGAAGGAGTGATGATCGTGAATGCAGATACGCCGATGAAGAGCGGGAGCGCCGAGCGGCACTCGGATTTTCTCAAGTCGCTGGTCGAATTCACCAAGGATCATCGCGCGGCGCGCTGGAGCGGTACGCTGTCGGAATTCCTCGAGAGCGTATTTCCCGCCGACGCGAAGGGCATCACCCGCTCGGGCCACCAATACATCTGGGACATGCTGCGCGCCAACGGCTTCGACGACGTCAACGCCCGTTTCCGCTGCCAGCTGTTCGAGGACGAGCTGTACGGCATCGACGATACCATCGCGCGCGTCGTCGACTACTTCAAGGCCGCGAGCGCGGGCTCGGAAGTTGGCAGACGGCTCCTGCTGCTGCTCGGACCTCCTTCGGGCGGCAAGTCGAGCATGGTGATCCTGCTCAAGCGCGGCCTGGAGGTCTACAGCCAGACCGACGCGGGCGCGCTCTTCGGCATCCATGGCTGCCCGGTGCACGAGTCGCCGCTTCATCTCGTCCCGCACACGCTGCGGCCGCAGTTCCGCCAGACCTACGGCGTCGAGATCTCGGGCGAGCTCTGCCCGTTCTGCACCACCCGCCTGCAGTTGGAGTTCAACGGCGACTTCATGCAGATGCCGGTGCAACGCATCTTCATCTCGGAAGCCTCGCGCGTCGGCGTCGGCACCTATGCGCCGCACGATCCGACCACCGCGGATATTGCCGACCTCGTCGGCTCCGTCGACCTGTCGAAGGTCTCGGAGTTCGGCGACGAGGGCGACCCGCGCGCCTGGTCGTGGTCGGGCGCGGTATTCGCCGCGAGCCGGGGCCTTCTCGAGATGATCGAGATCTTGAAGGTGAAGCGAGAATTCCTGTACCTGCTCCTCACGCTCACCCAGGAGAAGAACGTCAAGGTGTCGCGCTTCCCGCTGATCCACGTCGACGAGGCGATCGTGGCGCACACCAACTTCGCCGAGTTCCGCAAGTTCCTGCAGGAGCCGGAGAACGAGGCGCTCCTCGACCGGATGGTCATCATCCAGGTCCCGTACACGCTCGACTATAAGGAAGAGGCGCGTATCTATCGCAAGCTTTGCTCTTCCACTCAGGCGTTCCGCGAAGTGCACCTCGACCCGCACGCGCTGCACGTGGCAGCGGTGTTCGCGATCCTGTCCCGGCTGGGAGAGGCGGAAGAGCGCGACGCCGACAACGTGAAGAAGGTGCGCCTCTATGCGGGCGAGGATGTCGAAGGCGTCTCGTCGACCGAGGCGGAAAAGATCCGCGCCAAGAACCCCGACGAGGGGCTCGGGGGCGTGTCGCCGCGCTTCGTGATCAACGCGCTCTCCAACGCCATCATCCAGTCGCAGGCGAAGAGCCTCACCACCATGGATGTTCTCATCGCGCTGAAAGACGCGATCGAGTCCGACGTGCGCATGGACGGCAAGAAGAAGCGCAAGTGGGTCGACTTCCTCGTGGTGGTGCGCAAGGACTTCTACAACCGCTGGGTCAAGGAGGACGTGCACAAGGCGCTCTTCGTCTCCTTCGAGCAGGAAGCGCAGCAGCTCCTCGACAAGTATCTCGACGAGGTCGAGGCGACGCTCGACAATCGCACGCTGCGCGACCCGATCACCAACGAGGAGCGCAAGCCCGACGAGCGCTTCCTGCGCTCGGTCGAGGAGAAGATTCGCATATCCGAGTCGGGCAAGCTGTCCTTCCGCCAGGAGGTGGTGAGGAAGGCCATGGGCGCGTACAAGCGCGGCGAGAAGTTCACCCTCGATTCGCATGCGCCGCTGCACGACGCGGTCGAGCAGTATCTCTTCGAGAGCCGGCGCGACGTGCTGCGGCTGGTCTCCTCGGCGGCGCGCCCCGACGATGAGACGCGCCATAAGATCTCGGTGGTGGAGAAGCGGCTGGTCGACGAGTACGGCTACGACCCGCACAGCGCGCGCGAAGCGCTGAACTACGTCACCACCCTCCTCGCGCAGGAATGACGTGACCATTCGCATCGCCGCCGAGACGCCTTGGTACGACCTCTTCTCGAGAGGCGCCCGGGACTGGCTGCGCCACAACGAGAAGGTGCGCGATGCGGTGAAGGAGACGCTGCCCGAGCTCCTGGCGAACTCGGATTTGATGACGCGGCCGGGCAACCGCACGGTCGCGGTGCCGGTCAGCCCGGACGCGAGGAAGGCGAAGCCCAGGGCCAGCAGGGCGGCACCGGCGAGGGCGAGATCCGCTTCGTGGTCGAGCTCAAAGTGGACGAAATCGTCGACTGGCTCTGGGAAGAGCTGAAGCTGCCGGAGCTCAAGCCCAAGCGCACCGCCACCATGGACCAGAACGAGTACGTGCGCGAGGGCTGGGACAAGCGAGGCGCGCGCTCGCGCCTCGACCGGCGGCGCACCATGAAAGAGGCGGTGAAGCGCCACGCCATCCAGACGAGCAGCGATACGACCGCCGAAGGCGAGCCGATCTCGCTCGTGAACGAGGACCTGCGCTTCCGCCAGCTGGTGCGCCGGCCCTCGCCCGCGACCAGCGCGGCGGTGATCTTCGCGCTCGATGTCTCGGGCTCGATGGACGAGGCGCAGCGGCGCCTCGCCAAGCAGTTCTTCTTCTTCGCGTTGCAGGGCATCCGCCGCCAGTACGCGAAGGTCGAGACGGTATTCCTGGCCCACGCCGCACAGGCGTGGGAGTTCGACGAGAGCCAGTTCTTCCAGGCGTCCTCGAGCGGCGGCACGGTGACCTCCACGGTGGCGCGCCTGGCGCTCGACGTCATGAGCTCGCGCTACGACCCGAGCCGCTACAACGTCTACTTCTTCTATGCCTCCGACGGCGAGAACGCCGCCGAGGATCGCGACGAGGCGCGCACGGCGCTGAGCGAGATCTCGGCGCAGGTGAACTACACCGGCTACTGCGAGACCGGCGGCGTCGCCACCTTCCGCCCGCGCGACACCCAGCTCGCCGAGATCTTCAGCGAGCTCAAGGGCTCGGGGCTCCCGGTGGGCACCAGCCACATCGCCTCGCAGGACGACGTCTGGAAGGCGATCCGCGAGTTCTTCTCCCAGCAGGCGGCCAGTGACTGAGCTGCAGGAGTACGCCGATGGCATCGAGTCGCTCGCCCGGCGGCTGGGACTCGACTATTACCCGGTCGACTTCGAGCTCGCGCCCGCGAGCCTGATGACCGAGATCGCGGTCTACGGCCTGCCGGTGCGCATGCCGCACTGGTCTTTCGGCGTGCGCTACATCCACCAGCTGGTGCGCCAGAGCATGGGGCACTCGAAGATCTTCGAGGTCATGTTCCCGGGCGACCCGTGCCGCGCCTTCCTGATGGACGGCAACTCGCTCGCCGAGAACACGCTGGTGACGGCGCATGTCCTTGGGCACGCCGACTTCGCCAAGAACAACCAGCTCTTCGCGCGCTTTCATGCCATGGCCGGCGGCAACATCGTCGAGATGGCGGCGGCGCACGCGCACCGCATCCAGCTCGCGATCGAGTCGCACGGCGTCGAGCGGGTCGAGGGGGTGCTCGACGCGGCACTGGCGCTCGAATCGCACATCGACGTCGCGGGCGAGCTGCACCGCGAGCGCTACGCCGAGTTCGTGGTGCCGACGGTGCGGCCGGCCGAGAACCCATTCCAGTCGCGCTTCCGGCGGCTGCCCGGGATCGAGGAGCCGAAAGCGGTGAAGCCGGGCCTGGTGCGGGCGCCGATCCCGCCGCACCCGGAGTACGACCTCCTCTGGTTCATCGCCAACTACTCCCCGGAGCTCGAGCAATGGGAGCGCGACATCTTCCTGATGGTGCGCTCCGAGTCGTTCTACTTCTACCCGGTGTTCGCCTGCCAGATCATGAACGAGGGCTGGGCGTCCTACTGGCACGCACGCCTTCTGCGCGAGGCGGAGTTCCTGCCGCAGCCGCTCTACCTATCGGCGATCAAGGCGCATTCGGACGTGGTGCGCCCTTTCGCGAGCGGCCAGGAGACGGCGCTCGCCATCAATCCCTACCACCTCGGCTTCACCCTGTGGGAGCGGATCGTGCAGAAGCACGGCCTAGAGCGAGCGCGCGAGGTGCGCCGCGACGAGGACGACTTCGGCTTCATCCGCAACTGGCTCGACGAGGAGCACGCCGAGGAGGCCGGCCTTTTCGTCTACGAAGCACGCCCGGGCGACGAGATCCGGGTCGCCACCAAGGACATCAACGCGATCCGCGAGGCGATCCTCGCGCCCAAGTTCAATTTCGGCGCGCCGCGCGTCGCCGCGGTGGAGCTCAAGCACGACGGCAGCCTGACGCTCCTCCATGACCACCCGAGCGACGGCCGCGGCCTCGACGTGACGCGCGCCAAGCGCGTCCTCGACTACGTGCACCGCGTGTGGCGCCGGCCCGTTCGCCTGAACACGGTGAACGAGCGCAACGAGGCCGTAGAACTGACGGCTTGAAGTTGCCGCGCGAATCCGCGGCTCGCTCTAGAGCAGCAGCACCAGGATGATGACCAGCAGCAGGATGACGATCAGCTGCTCGTTGCTGAGCGCCCCGCCCGCGATCAGCGCATCGATCCGGCCGGCGAGCTGAGACACCTCTTCGTCGGTCATGGCGTCCACGCGCGCCGCCGCGTCCTGGGCATGCACGCCGGCCTTCTCCAGCCCCTTCACCACCTCCGGCCGCGCGAGCAGCGCCTTGACGCGCTCGCGGTCCGACTGCGCCGGCGCGGTCGCCTCGTCGGTGCCAATCATGGCGGCGTTGGCGCGCGGCATTACGGCGGCCGCGGCGAGGGCGAGCGCAAGCAGCATCGAGATCTCGATCAGACGATTGCGCAGACGTTGCGTCATTGTCAGCTCCGTTTGAAAGTTCGGTGAAAGGCGACAGGACTATAGCCAAGGCGCGGCGGTTTTAAAGCCATCCGCCGACGACGCGCGTAGTCGCCGCGCTACACTCGCCGGATGAAAGCCTATTTCATCCAGCAGACCGAACGCGACAGCACGCTCGAGCTGCGCGAGGTTCCCCAGCCGCAGCCGGCCGCCGGCAAGCTGCTGGTGCGGGTACAAGCGGCAAGCCTGAATCGTGGCGAATTCATCCGCGGTCACGGCCTCACCAAGCCGGGCGCCGCCAAGCCGGCCGGCACCGACGGCGCCGGCGAAGTGGTCGGCACGGGCGAGCGCGTCATGGGCCGGCTGCCCGCGGCATTCGCTGAGTACGCGCTCATGGACAAGCCCGACGCCATCCCGGTGCCAGCCAACCTGTCGTGGGAAGACGCGGCTGCAGTGCCGATCACCTTCCTCGTCGTGTACGACATGCTCGTGCAGCAGGGCCGGTTGCAGGCCAATGAATGGCTGCTCGTCACGGGCGTCTCGGCCGGCGTCGGCGTCGCCGCCCTGCTCGCGGCCAAGGCGCTCGGCGCCAGGGTGATCGGCACCTCGGGCTCGGCCGCCAAGCTGGATGCGCTCAAGCGCCACGGCCTGGACTTGGGCATCGCCACCCGTGCGCCCAACTTCGCTCAGCAGGTGATGGATGCCACCGGCGGCAAAGGCGCCAACCTGGTGGTGAACAACGTCGGCGGCTCGGTCTTCGCCGAAACCATCCGCTCGCTCGCCTACGAGGGGCGGCACGCAACGGTCGGCTATGTAGATGGCGTGCTGAAAGGCGAGATCGACCTCGAGGCACTGCACTCCAAGCGCCTCAAGCTCTTCGGCGTCTCGAACAAGCTGCGCACCGCCGAGCAGCGCGCGCAGACGGTGCAGGGCTTCACGCGCGACTGGCTGCCGCTCTTCGCCAGCGGCAAGCTGAAGCCGCTGGTCGACCGGGTCTACGACTTCAAAGACCTGCCCGAGGCGGTGCGACGCATGGAAGCCGACCAGCACGTCGGCAAGATCGTCGTGCGCCTCTAGAGTTCGGGGACGGAGCCCGAACTGCGTTACTCGGCCTTGATGCCCGCTTCCTTCACCACCTTGCCCCACGTGTCGTACTCGCGCCGGATGTAGCGCGCGAGCTCCTCGGAGCTCATGGGCTGCGGCTCGACGCCCTGCTTATCCATGGCCGAGACCACCTCCGGCGCCTTGAGCGCGGTGGTGATTTCCTTGTTTAGCCGGTCCACGATCTGGCGCGGCATCTTCGCGGGACCGAGGTACGCGTACCAGTTGAGCGCCTCGTAGCCGCTGTAGCCGGATTCGGCCACGGTCGGCACATCCGGCAGGAGCTTCGAGCGCTTCGCGCCGGTGACGGCGATGGCGCGCGCCTTGCCGCCCCGGATGCCGCCGATCGACGAGATCGGCGTGGCGAAGAACGAGTCGACCTGGCCGCCGAGGAAGCCCTGCATCGCCGGGCCGCCGCCCTTGTAGGGCACGTGCACGATGTCGATCTTCGCGACCTTCTTCAGCAGCTCGCCGGCGAGATGGCCGGCGCCGCCGATGCCGGACGAGGCGAACGTCACCTTCCCCGGCCGCTTGCCCGCATAGTCGACGTAGTCCTTCAGGTTCTTGATCGGCAATTGCGGCTGCACCACGAGCACGTTGCCGAAGACCACCGCCATGGTGATCGGCGTCAGGTCCTTCATCGGGTCGTACTGCACCTTGAGCATGTGCGGATTGACGGCGAGCGCGCCGACATTGGCGAGCACGATGGTGTAGCCATCGGGCGCCGCTTTCGCGACGTAGTCCACCGCGATATCGCCGCCCGCGCCGGCGCGGTTCTCCACCACCACCTGCTGTCCGACGTTGTCGGAGAGCGTCTTCGCCAGGATGCGCGCCACCGTATCGGTGCCGCCGCCCGGCTCGAAGCCCACGACCATGGTGATCGGCTTGCTCGGAAAATTCTGCGCGGCCGCGCCATGCGCGAGGGCGATGGCGGCGAGCGCAGCAAACAGGCGCTTCATTCGCATCCTCCTTATTTCAGCGGCCCTTGAAGAGCGGTTTTCTCTTTTCCATGAAGGCACGGCGGCCTTCGGCGTAATCCTCGCTCGCGAAGCACTCCTTCACCCAGGCGGCGCAGGCGCCGGCATCGTAGTCGCTTTTGCCCACCTCCCGAATGATGCGCTTCGCGGCGCGGAGGGTGAGCGGCGCGTTGGCGGCGATCATGTCGCAGTACGCGCGCGTGGCGGTCTCGAGCTCGGCGACCGGCACGACCTTGTGCACCAGCCCCTTCTCGAGCGCCTCGGCGGCGCTTAGCTGGCGGGCAGTAAGCATGATCTCGAGCGCGCCCGCCTTGCCGACGAGGTCGACGAGGTTCTTCATCGATGAGGCGCGATAGCCCAGGCCCATCTTTGCCGCCGGGATGCCGAAGCGCGCGTCGTCGGCCGCGATGCGCAAGTCGCAGAGATTGGCGATGTTCAGGCCGCCGCCGAGGCAGTAGCCGCGGATCATGGCGATCGTCGGCTTGTCGAAGTCGCGCAGGCGCACCTGCGCGCGCTCGCCGATCTCGTCGTAGCGCTGCACGGCGTCCGCGCTCGAGCGCTCCTTCTCGAACTGCGAGATGTCGGCACCGGAGACGAACGCCTTGTCGCCCGCGCCGGTGAGCACGACCACCCGCACCTCGGCATCGGCGGCGAAGCGCTCGAGCACCTGCGGGATGGCTTCCCACATGTCGAGCGAGACGGCGTTGCGCCGCTCGGGGTTATTGAAAATCAGCCAGCCCACCGCCCCTTCCTTGCGGCCGATGAGACGTTCGGTGCTCACACCACGCCCTGCTTGCGCAATTGCGCGATCTCGGCGTCGCTGTATTCGAGCTCACGCAGGACCTCGTCGGTGTGCTGGCCTATCTCCGGCGTCGCCGTCTTCAGCGTCGCCGGCGTGCGCGAAAGCTTCACCGCCTGGTTGAGCATGCGCAGGCGCCCAAGGCGCGGATGGTTCACCTCG
>JAEKLK010000283.1 GCA_019509895.1 Betaproteobacteria bacterium
GACGATCCGTCGCTCGCCAATAAGCCGGTGAAGCCGGTGCTTGCCTTCTTTCCGCAGCAGCCGGTCGCTCCGCTAGCGCTCGAGCCCGCAGATGTGGCAGCAGTGGGGCTCGACTTCGTGCCGAACTCCTTCGTCGGCGGCGTCGTGAAGAAGCACGCCGTGCTCGTGTCGCGCGAAGGCGACTTTGGCTTCTCGGCCGCGAATGGCGACCCGGAGGCCGGTCATGACGTCGAGCTCGTCAACTTCACCAGCCAGGGCAATCCGTCGGAGATCAAGCAGCAGCGCTTCGCCTTCAATTGCGGCGGAGAGAAGAAGTGGGATCCCGATGGCTCGCCGCGCTGCAATGGCGAGACCGAGCAGGCGTTTGCCGCCAAGCTGCGCGGCATCAACCGTCCGACCACCCTCCGCTTCGGACCGGATGGGGCTGCGTACCTGGTAGATTACGGCGCGGTGCGTGACCCGGGCGGCTCCGATCCCGACTCCGGGTTCCGCAATTCGCTCAACGCCCCGCTCGTGCAGATTCCCGGCACTGGCGTGATCTGGCGCATCAGCCGCATCGGTGGTGGACACGACCGCGACGACGACTGATCAAGCGCATTTACCGGCCTGGAGCCCGCCACGAGCGGGCTCTTTTTTTGCCTGTATGGCCCCATGGCCCAACAAGGTGCCCCGTACACCCCGCCCGATCCGACGATGATCGAGGTCCAGCCGCAGGCCCTCGACTTCTGGGCGCGCACCCTCGAGACCAACCCTGAGAGGATCCGCGTCGCGGTGCAGAAGGTCGGGCCGTCGCTCGAGAAGGTCAAGCTCGAGCTTGGTATCGGCGGCGCCGGTTAGCCGTTCAAGCGCCTAATTTTCAAGTACAATCGCGCCCTTTCCTTGTCGCGTCGCTACGCATGGCGGCCGGCTAAACCCACAGGACAGGAGTCAATTCGCGCATGCGGCATTACGAGATCGTTTTCATCGTCCATCCCGACCAGAGCGAGCAGGTGCCCGCGATGGTCGAACGCTACAAGGGGCTGATCGCCGGCCGCAGCGGCACGGTGCACCGCCTCGAAGACTGGGGGCGTCGGCAGCTCGCCTACCCGATCGCCAAAGTGCACAAGGCGCACTACGTGCTCATGAACATCGAGTGCGACAACCAGACGCTCACCGAGCTCGAGCATTCGTTCAAGTTCTCCGATGCCGTGCTGCGCCATCTCATCGTCAGCATGCCGAAGGCCGTGACCGGACCTTCGCCGATGATGAAGGAAGAGAAGTCAAAGTCGCTGATGGAGCGCGGCGCGGACCTTGTCGCAACCCCAGAACCGGCTCGAACTGAGCGGCCGGCTGCTTGAGCTTGGCAAGCTCCGCCATACGCCGGCGGGCGTGGCGGCGCTGGAATTCAAGCTTGCGCATGAATCGGAGCAGGACGAGGCAGGCGGCCGGCGCAAGGTGCAGGCCGAGCTCGGCGCTGTCGCTTTCGAGTCGCAAGCTCGGCTGCTCGCCGGCCGGCCGCTCGGCAGCGCGGTGCGCGTGCTCGGTTTCCTGAGCGCGAAGAGCAAGCGGGCCAAGAAGCTCGTGCTGCATGTAACGAATATTGAATTTGTCGAAGGAGAGTAAAGATGCCACCACCACGCAGAGGCAAAGGAAAAGGCAAAGGGAAGTTCGGCAAGGACAAGAAGGACAAAGGGCAGCGGGCGCTTTTCCGCCGCCGCAAGTTCTGCCGCTTCACCGCCGACAAGGTCGAGTGGATCGACTACAAGGACGTCGAAGTGCTGAAGGACTTCGTCAACGAGACCGGCAAGATCATCCCGGCGCGCATCACCGGCACCGCCGCCGGCTACCAACGTCAGCTCTCGGAAGCGATCAAGCGCGCGCGTTTCCTGGCGCTGGTTCCGTACACCGATCTGCATTGAGGAGCCGGCCATGCAAGTGATCCTCATGGAGAAGGTCGCGAATCTCGGGGAGTTGGGCGATGTCGTGAAAGTGAAGGACGGTTTCGCCCGCAACTACCTCATCCCGCACGGCAAGGCGAGGCGCGCGACCGAGGCCAACCTGAAGGCGTTCGAGTCGCGGCGCTCGGACCTCGAAAAAGCACAGGCGGAGGCCCTCGCCAAGGCGCGGGAGCGGGGAACCACGCTCGAGGGTCTGAAGATCCAGATCACGCAGAAAGCGGGGCCCGACGGGCGCCTGTTCGGCTCGGTCACCAACTACGACGTCGTCGAGGCGCTGCAGAAGCAGGGTCAGGAGGTCGAGCGCGCGAACGTGCGCATGCCGCAGGGTCCGCTCAAGCAGGTAGGGGACTTCCCGATCGAGATAGCGCTGCACACCGACGTGATCGCCACTATCACGGTGTCCGTGCTCGGCGAGCAGTAGCCGCTGCGGCATGTCAAAAAAAGGGGCCGCGAGGCCCCTTTTTTTTGCGCTGCTGTCAAGAAAATTAATTTGTTTCTATCCACCGCCGTCCACAAAGTATCGACATGCTGCGCACAGCTAATCCACAGGCGCGGCGCGCGCCACGCCCCGGATGCTGAAAGTCGCGCCATGCGCGTGCGGTGGCAAACTGCGCAGGGGGCGTCTCGCACCCGAAGGTCTCTATGATTCGGCTTCGGGAGGTTGTACAAAAAGATGGCCGTTGCCCAGCAGCTCGCTCGTGAGCCGAGCAGCGATCCGCAGCTCGTTGCGCTCAGGGTCCCGCCGCACTCGGTGGAAGCCGAGCAGTCGCTTCTCGGCGCGCTGCTGATCGACAACCAGGCGTTCGACCGCGTCGCCGACCTCGTCTCGGCCGACGATTTCTATCGCGACGACCACCGGCGCATCTGGCGCCATGTCTCGCGGCTGGTCGAGAACTCGCGCCCCGCGGACGTCGTCACGGTGGCCGAGTCGATCGAGGCAAGCGAGGACAAGGACAAGACCGGCGGTGCCGCCTACCTGGCGGCGCTGGCGCAGAACACTCCCAGCTCGCTCAACGTGCGCCGGTATGCCGAGCTGGTGCGCGAACGGGCGGTGCAGCGGCGCCTGGCGCACGTGGCGACGGAGATCGCCGAGTCGGCGCTGGCACCGTCGGGCAAGGAAGTGGGCCAGCTGCTCGACGAGGCCGAGTCGAAGATCTTCCAGATCGCGGAATCGGGCGCGAGGAAGGACCAGGGCCTGATCGGCATCGCCCCGATCCTCGCCAGGGTCTACGAGCGCATTGACCACCTGCACAACCAGGACAATCCGTCGGACGTCACCGGCGTGCCGAGCGGCTTCACCGACCTCGACCAGCGGACCGCGGGCCTGCAGCCGGGGGACCTGATCATCATCGCCGGCCGCCCGTCGATGGGCAAGACCGCCTTCGCGCTGAACATCGCCGAGCATGTGGCGCTGCACCCGAGCGTACGGCTGCCGGTGGCGGTGTTCAGCATGGAGATGAGCGGCTCGCAGCTCGCCATGCGCATGCTCTCCTCGATCGCGCGCGTCGACGCGCACAAGCTGCGCACCGGGCGGCTCTCCGACGAGGAATGGTCACAGCTCACCGAGGCGATGGGGCGCCTGCACGAGGCCAACATCCACGTCGACGAGGGGGCGGCGCTCAACGCCCTCGAGGTGCGCGCGCGCGCGCGGCGCCTGAAGCGCGAATACTCCAAGCTCGGCCTGGTGATCGTCGACTACCTGCAGCTCATGTCATCGACGTCGCAAGGCGAGAACCGCGCGACCGAGATCTCCGAGATCTCGCGCTCGCTCAAAGCGCTCGCCAAGGAGCTCGAGGTGCCGGTTATCGCTTTGTCCCAGCTGTCGCGCGCGGTCGAGCAGCGGAACGACCGCCGGCCGATGATGTCGGACCTGCGCGAGTCGGGCGCGATCGAGCAGGACGCCGACGTTATCTTGTTCATCTACCGTGACGAGGTCTACCATCCCGACAAGGAGGAGGCGAAAGGGCGCGCCGAGGTGATCATCGGCAAGCAGAGAAACGGTCCGATCGGCAAGATCGATCTCACGTTCCTCGGCCGCTTCACGCGCTTCGCCAACTTCCAGGACCCGAACGCCTTCTAGGGAGGAGAGCATGGCCGAGCCGGCAATTGCGCAACGCTCGCCCTTCGCGGTGGAACTCGCGCCGGGAGACTACTGGTGGTGCGCCTGTGGTCGCTCGAAGAGGCAGCCGTTCTGCGACGGCTCGCACAAGGGCTCGGAGTTCAGTCCGGCCCGGTTCACGATCAGCGAAGCGCAGAAGTTATGGCTGTGCGGCTGCAAGCGCACCGCCGGCCGTCCGTTCTGCGACGGCTCGCACAAGAAGCTGCCGGTCGAGACCTAGCTACTTTTTGGTCGCCGTCCAGCGGCCTTCCTGACCTTTGTCGTCGCGGAAGTTGCCCTGCATCTGCCGGCCGTTCACGGTGCCGGCGAACTCGCGCCGCACGCCCGCCTGGTCGACGTAGGCGAAGCTGATCTGCGGCCCGCGCATGCGCGCCTCGCGCAAGCCGCCCTGCACGCCGCCGAGCGCCACGGTGCCATTGATCTTCTGGAAGGTCTGCTCGAGCGCGATATCGCTCTTCTGGCCGCCGGCGTCGAGCGCCCAGGTGCCCATGACGTTGGCCGGCACGATCCAGAAGTAGGCGCGGCGCCCGTCCATGGTAGAGATCTCATCGGCCTCCCAGTCCTCCATGGTGAAGGAGTGCGAGGCGACGCGCGTGCCCGGCTTCATCGACAGGATGGTGGGCCTGAGCTTCATGTTGAGCGCCGGCAGCAGGTACAGCGTGATGACGCTGGCCTGCGAAAAGTCGGTGGCAAAGATGTCGGCGCGGCGGAACTGCGCGCGTTCGGCGACGCCCGCCTTCTGCGCGTTGTCTTGCGAGAGCTTCACCATGTCCGGGTTGTATTCGATGCCTTGGGCGCGCGCGCCGAACTTCTTCGCCGCCATGATCACCGTGCGGCCGTCGCCCGAGCCGAGGTCGAAGACCACATCGTTGGGGCCGACCTGTGCCATGGTCAGCATGCGCTCGACCACTTCTTCGGGTGTCGGTACCCAGATCACGTCCTTGCCGGCCTGGCCGACCTGCGGCTCGAACTTCTGGGTCTGGGCATTGGCGGCGAGGGGAACGAGGAGCGCAAGCAGCGCGAGCGCGCGGGCGAACGGGGTCATCGGAGTCCTACGGAGAACATTGAGAGCGGCGGAATGTAGCAGAAACGCCTGTTACGTTGGCAAAACGGCCGGCTTGCGTGTATCTGAAGGCGGAGCCCGAACTGCTATGGGCTCCGCCCCGGATTTGCTACAGCACTTCGGCGGCGTGGTCGGCTAGGCGCGAACGCTCGCCGCGAGCGAGCGTTACGTGCCCGGCGTGGCTCCAGTCCTTCATGCGATCGACGACGTAGGTAAGCCCGGAGGACCCCTCGGTAAGGTAGGGCGTGTCGATCTGGGCGATGTTGCCCAGGCACACCACCTTGGTGCCCGGACCGGCCCGGGTGACCAGGGTCTTCATCTGCTTCGGCGTCAGGTTCTGCGCCTCGTCGATGATCAGCCACTTGTTTACGAAGGTTCGGCCGCGCATGAAATTGAGCGACTTCACCTTGATCCTGGATCTCACCAGGTCGCGTGTGGCGGCGCGGCCCCATTCGCCGCCCGACTCGTCGGTCGTGTTCAATACATCCAGGTTGTCTTCCAGCGCGCCCATCCACGGCGTCATCTTTTCCTCTTCCGTGCCGGGCAGGAAGCCGATGTCCTCGCCGAGCGGCACCGTGACGCGCGT
>JAEKLK010000284.1 GCA_019509895.1 Betaproteobacteria bacterium
AGCTGCTGCGCGCATTCGTGCGCTACAAGCATGTCGACTACTACGATCCCGAGCTCTTTAACCGCGCCTACGACTGGATGAAGGCGCGCGGCATGACCGAGGGCCAGAGCCAGCACGGGGCGCTCGTCGTCGGCTAACAGTCTGAAAGGGCGTGGCATGTTGGGTCCCCGAGTGACACGATGAGGCGCGCGTTGCTGCGCGGGCTCTTCGCCGGCGCGCTGGCGCTCCTCGCGCCGTTTGCGGCGGCGGAGGGCTATCCGTCCGGGCCGGTGACGCTCATCATTCCGCTCGCCGCCGGCGACGCGACGGACACCGCCGCACGTGTCATGGCGGAAGCGCTGGCGCGGGAGCTGAAGGTCCCGGTGGTGCCGATGAACCGGCCGGGCGCCGGCGGCGCGCTCGGCACCGACCTCGTGGTCAAGGCGCAAAAGGACGGCACCACCATCGGCATTCCCAACAATGCGGCGCTCGTCTACCGCGCGATCCTCGAGCCGCACATCGCGTCCTACGACCCGCTCACCGATCTCACGCCGCTCGCGCTCGCCATGCGCTCGCCGAGCATCCTGACAGTGGGAGCGGAGCAGCCGTTCAAGACCTTCCGCGAGATGGTCGAGTACGCGAAGAAGAACCCCGGCGCCGTGCGCATCGGCACGGCAGGTGTCGGCTCGGTCGGCGACTTCTGCGTGCGCCTCATCAATTCGCTGACCGGCGCCAGCATCACGATGGTTCCCTATACCGGTGCGGTGCCGGCCGTGACCGCCATGCGCGGCGGGCACATCGAGGGCGTGATCCTGGCGCTCGGCACGATGACCGGTCACCTCGCGAGCGGCGCAGTGCGCGGACTAGCGATCTCTTCCAAATGGCCCGAGTACCCGGACATTCCAACGCTCACCGAGCTCGGCTATGCGCAGCCGCTCTTCGGGGTCTGGACCGGTTTCTTCGCGCCGGCGGGAGTGCCGGGCGAGGTGATGGCGGTGCTAGGGCCGGCGCTCGAGCGCACGCTGCGCGCGCCCGAGCTCGCCGCGCGCCTGAAGCCGCTGGGGATCGTGGCCGACTATGCGCCGCCGGACAAGATGCTCGCCGAGATGCGCGAGGAGCAGCGCCGCGTGCGCGAGATCGCGCGCGGTGCCGGGCTGCTGAAGTAGGCCTGAAGCAGTCATCCCCGTGGAAGCGGGACGCCACCTACAAAGATAGAAGACCTCCGCAGAACGTTTCTCTGGGGTGATATACGGCAGAACGGGGTCCCCGCCTTCGCGGGGACGACCGTTCAGCGCTTTTCCGAACCTTCCTTACCGGCGGCGGACCGCCATCACGGCGTCGCCGGAGGGCGTGCTGCTTGGCGTGGATTTGATGCCGTTACGCACATCGGTGACATCGATGCCGTTCATTGAACTTGCTGCCGAGTATCTGCAGCGGCGCGAGCATGTCCTGGTTGTTCGCGATTTCCAGGATGCCGGGTTGGCCGCTGGTCAGCTTGTAGATCACCACGCCGTCTTTCATGAGCAACAGGCCGCAGAAACGCCAGCCAGCGTTCTGCGTCTCGCGCTGCACCTTCAGCATATGGAGCGCGGCGTTGCCGGTGCTCTTTTTCTGCATCGCCTGCTGGTCGATCTGCCAGGCGGTGCAGGCTTCTTTCGCCTCGAGACACTGGCGCACGCCGTCATCGAGGTCGTCGAGCGTGATACTGCTGTTCACCATGAAGAGCTGCACGATCTCGTAGCGCGGCACGACGCGCATGTTGGCGTTTGCGCGCGGATCGAGATGCTGCACGCGCAACTCATCGACGGTCGTCTTGCCGGGGACGACGCGCGCGAAAGCGGCCTCGGCCTCCTGGTAGCTGTGCCACGCGGTCTTCGCGTCGCCGCTCGTTTCCGTGCTCTTCGGCAGGAGCGAGGAGCAGCCGGCGAGTGCGCCGAGCGACACGGACAGGACGAGAAGCCGGTTCACGATGGGCGATACCTTACCGGGCGCGGCCTTTGTAATCGATGCTCCACTCAGCGAGGGGAATCGTAGCGACATCGCGACGCCTATGACCCGCTAGACGCCATGTCACATGGGCACCGGGCCCGTGGTCATTCCATACCGCCGTCGCCGTGCCGCCGCGCATTTCACGACGTTTGGCGTGAGCGTTCCCGCGGGACCACTAGTCCGTTCGGATGTAAGCCATCCGTGGCGGGCCTGTATGTGCCTCCGGCGCATGCTGTCCGCAGAAAGGGAGATGTCAATGAAAAAGCTCGCTGCCCTGTTCGAAGTCTTCGTCACTGTCTCGGTACTCGCGTACTTCGCCTACGCGACCTTCGTGACCGTTTATCCGGTGGCGTGAAGCGGGGACGGGTACGCAGACTGCGTCGGCGCCGGGGGAGGGAACTGCCGCGGCAATTGCGTACCCGTCCCCGATTGCGTGCGCTAGCATCGGCGTCCCAGCCAGAGGAGGGTCGATGTTCCGCACCGCGCTTGCCGTCGTAACGTTGACGATTGCCGCTGCCGCCGGCGCCCAGGGCTATCCGAACCGCCCGGTCAGGGTGGTGGTCCCGTGGCCGCCCGGACAAGCGACCGACATCGCTGCGCGCGTGGTGGCGGAAAAGCTGCAGCACGCGCTCGGCCAGCCGTTCGTCGTCGACAACAAACCGGGTGCCGGCGGCTCGATCGGCACCGACGCCGCGGCGAAGAGTGCACCCGATGGCTACACGCTGCTCGCCGCTTCCAGCGGGCCCGTTTCGATCATGCCGTCGCTCCAGAAGCTGGGCTACGACCCGCTCAAGGACCTCGCGCCGATCAGCCTCATCTGCCGCAACGCCTACGTGCTGGTCGTCAACCCGTCGTTTCCCGCGGCGAATGCGCGCGAGTTCATCGCCGAGTTGCGCGCCAACCCGGACAAGTACACCTTCTCATCGTCCGGCACCGGCGCGACCGCGCATCTCTTCGCCGAGCTCTTCAACTCCACCGCCGGCATCAAGGCGCGGCACGTGCCGTACAAGGGCACCGCTCCGGCGATCACCGACATCATCAACGGCCAGATCACTTACACGATGGAAACGGTGGCCGCGACGCTGCCGCACGTGAAGTCCGGCCGACTCAGGGCGCTCGGCGTCTCGAGCATCAAGCGAACGGTGGCGATGCCGGATGTGCCGCCGCTCGCAGAGGCGGCCGACCTCAAGGGCTTCGACGCCGCCGCCTGGATCGGCTATGCGGCGCCCGCCGGCACGCCGCGCGAGGTGCTGCAGCGCCTCTCGAGCGAGATGCATCGCATCCTGCGCGAGCCCGAGATGAGCGAGCGCCTCGCGCAGCTCGGCCTCGATCCGGCGCCGAGCTCCCCCGACGAGATGGCCGGCTTCCTCGCGCGCGAGCAGGAGCGCTACGCCCAGATCATCAAGGCGGCCAACATCCATATCGAATAAATTCAGCCAATGAAATTCATCGCCCGCCTGTTACGAACCTGATCTGGCGGCACCGGCGACCGCTCCCAGCGTTACGCCGAACGGCAGGCAATAGAGCGTGACGATGCCGCCTAGCGCCATGCCGATAGGCCCGAAAAACGAACCGGCCCACATGGGCGTGGCGCAGGCACCAGCGCCGGCGAGCGCGCCCTTGCCGGCTCCTTTCGCCACCTCGCCCGCGGTGGATCTCTCCGCGGCATCCGGTGGCGGCGTGAGTGAGGTTTGCGTTGGCGCGACGGGCCGACTTGCGCAAGCGTTGATGAGGAGTGGCAACGCTACGAGGAGCACCTTGGTCTTGGTCATGAAAATCTCCCTGGTTGGTGGCCGTTACTTGCAACGGCGATGCCAGGGGCTAAGGCGCTGTATCTAAAAGGTTCATCCGCGCATCCCGTGGATACGGGATGGCATCGCGTGCGCCCTAGACGTACAAGAAATGCGTTAAGCGACGCGCTGAAATTCTGTACTTCGTACAGAATTCTCCGGCAGCTCGTTTGCGATAAAGCCGCCCGACTGGTGGCGCCAGAGCTTCTCGTAGTGGCCGCCCAGGCGCAGCAGCTCTGCGTGCGTGCCTTGCTCGACGATGCGGCCGGCCTCGAGCACGATGAGGCGATCCATACGCGAGATGGTCGAGAGCCGGTGAGCGATGGCGATCACCGTCTTTCCTTGCATCAGCTCGAGCAGCTCCTCCTGGATCGCTACTTCCACCTCGCTGTCCAAGGACGACGTCGCTTCATCAAGCACAAGGATCGGCGCATCCTTGAGGATTACGCGCGCGAGCGCGATCCTCTGGCGCTGTCCGCCCGAGAGCTTGACGCCACGCTCGCCCACATGGGCGTCATAACCGGTGTTCGCCCGCCAGTCGCGCAGCCCAACGATGAACTCGTGCGCCTGCGCTTTCTTCGCGGCCGCTTCCACCTCTGCCGCTGTCGCCTGCGGCCGCCCGTAGCGGATGTTGGCCGCGATCGAGCGGTGCAGGAGCGACGTGTCCTGCGTCACCATGCCGATCGCCGCGCGCAGGCTCTCCTGCGTCACCCAGGCGAGCTCCTGCCCGTCGATCAGGATGCGGCCGCGCTCGACGTCGTGGAACCGTAGCAGCAGATTGACGAGGGTCGTCTTGCCGGCGCCGGAGCGGCCCACCAGGCCGACGCGTTCGCCGGCGCGAATATGCAGGCTCAGGTCGTTCAAGACGGGCGGTGCGTCCTTGCGCCCATAGCCGAATGTGACGTGCTCGAAGCGCACGTCGCCGCGCGACACTTGCAGCGCGCGGGCGCCGGCGCGATCGGCGCCGGAGTGCGGCACGGCGATGCTCTGCATGCCTTCCTGCACCACGCCGATGTTCTCGAAGATGCCGGTGACTTCCCAGCTCACCCAGCCGGATACGTTCGACACCTGCCAGGCGAGTGGCAGGGCGGTGGCGACGACGCCGGCGCCGATCTGGCCGTGCGCCCAAAGCCAGATGCCGATCGCCGCGGTGGTGACCAGCAGCGCCGCGTTCATCAGCGTGAGCGAGAAATGAAACTGCGTGATGAGTCGCATGTGCCGGCCCATCGCCCGCTGGTGCTCGTCGACCGATTCACGAACGTAGGCATCCTCGTCCGCGAGGCGCGCAAAAAGCTTCACCGTCAGCACGTTGGTATAGCTGTCGACGATGCGGGCCATGACCATCGAGCGCACTTCCGAGCTCGCGCGCGCCAGGTCGCGCATGCGCGGCACGAAGTACCAGAGAAACAGGACGTACCCGAGCGCCCAGAGCGCGGTGGGGAGGCCAAGGCGCCAGTCGGCGAGCGACATCAGCGCGAACGCCGCGACGCCGTGCGCGCCGATGTAGAACACGGCGCGAATGCTTGCCATGGTGCTCTCGCGCAGCGCATGCGCCGTCGTCATCACCCGATTGGCGATGCGGCCTGCGAAATCGTTCTGGAAGAACGGCCAGCTCTGCCGGATGACGTGCCAGTGGCTCTGCCAGCGGATGAGCGACGTGGCGCCCGGGATGAGCGCGTTATGGCGGATCGCCACGTCGAGCAGCAGCACGAGCGGCCGCGCCAGCAGCACGAGCGCCACCATTGCGGCGAGCACCGGCGTTTCATGCTCGAGTGCCGCCATGCGGTCGGTCGCTTCCATGAGCGACACCAGCCGGCCGATGAAGAGCGGAATCACCGTATCGAGCAGCGCCACCGCGAGGCTCGCGGCGAACATCGCCGCAAACCATCCCCTGGCCTGCCGCACGAAATGCCAATAGAAGGCGAGCAGGCCGGACGGCGGCGCGCCGGCGGGGGCGCTCGCCGTGCCGTGGATACGACCCTGGAATAGTTTCAAGGCTTTCCCTTCCAAGCGGCTCTGCGGCCGCGCTTTTCTTGCCCGCTATTGTAATTGCTCAGCGTCACCCGCTAACCCGAATTGCGGTCGCCTGCGTTTAAGCCTGGCAAAGGAGGGCACTAACAATGCCAAAGCTGAGTCTCGCCGCAGTTGCCGTGATCGGCGCATTCGCGTCGACGGAGGACGTGCTGGCGCAACAAGTGACAAGCGTCACGCTTTATCCCGGAAGCGCCACGGTCGAGCGCTCCGCAAAGATCGGCGCCGGCGGCGGCCGGCTGGAAATGGCCGGCCTGCCCGCCAATTTCGATGTCCGCACGTTGCGTGT
Source organism: Betaproteobacteria bacterium (assembly GCA_019509895.1). GTDB lineage: Bacteria > Pseudomonadota > Gammaproteobacteria > Burkholderiales > SG8-39 > SCGC-AG-212-J23. Next base: position 6,079 of record JAEKLK010000284.1, read on the forward strand.
GGAGGCCGATGCCGGCATCGCCATCGGCGAGATAGCGGTGCACGACGTCGCCAAATCCGAGGCGCTCGGCGGCCGGGAAGCGGCGCTGGAAGCGAAGATCCAGGCGCTCAAGGACCAGAGCGCGGCGCTCGAGGGCGAGGCGAAGACCGCCGAGCTGGTGCGCGACTATCTCGCATCCCTGAGCGCGCGGCCCGACGACAAGCATCGCGCGGCGGTCGATGCGAAGGCGCTGCCGGCCGTGCTGGACGCGATCCGCCGCGGGGGCGCAGACGTCTATGGGACGCTGCAACGCGTGGCGGTGAACAAGCGGGAGGCGGCGAAGAGTATCGCCGCGCTCGAGCGCGACCTCGCGCGCCTTAGAAGCGGCGCGCGCGACGTGCGCACGCTCTCCATCGCCTACTCGGCGACGCGCCCCGGCGAGGTGCGCGCCGCCTATCACGTCGCCAACGCCGGCTGGCGGCCGGCGTACCGCGCCTCCCTCGATTCGGCGTCCTCGCGCCTGGAGCTAGAGCGCCAGGCCGCCGTGTCGCAGAACACCGGCGAGGACTGGCGCGGCGTGCGGCTGCGCCTTTCCACCGGCGCGCCGCGCGCGGCGCAGCTCGTTGATCCCAACCCCTGGCAGCTCGTCATCCGCCCGCCGCAACCCAAGGTCGCAGCCGAAGCGCTGTACTCGCAGATCGCTCCGGCTGCTGCGCCGGCGAGCCGCGCGGCGCGCGCCGACCTTGCGGAACAGAAGGTGGAAGAGTTCCAGACGGAGTACGCGACCGAGTTCGAAGTGCCCGGGCGCGTCGATGTCGCCGCCGACGGGCGGCAGATCACCGTGGCGCTCGCGAAGCAGGCGATGCCGGTGAAGCAGAAGATCCGCATCGGGCCGCGCCGGGACAATGCGGCGATGGTGACGGCGGGGGCCGAGATGCCGGAAGGTGTCTGGATCCCCGGCTTCGGTCGCGACGATCGGATTCAGGTGGCGATCAACCGGCGGAAGGATCGCAGCGGCCACGCCGGCCTCATCGGCCAGCGCGCCGAGCGGCAGGTATCCACGCTGTACACCGTCACCAGCCGGCACAAGGTGCCGGTGGAGCTCCTGGTGCTCGAAGCCGCGCCCGTTCCGGTCAACGACCAGATTACCGTGGACACCACCTTCCAGCCCAAGCCGAAGACCGCCAACTGGGAAGAGCGCAAGGGCGTATACGCGTGGGAGCAACCGCTCGCGCCGGGCGAGACGCTCAAGTTGTCGCCGACTACACCATCACCTACCCGAAGGACGCGCTGGTGGTCGGGTTACCGTAAATGGTGACTGTCACCAATTTCCCACCAGTTGCGGTTCAGATCGGCGAACAGGAACGACGTACGGCCATCGCGCTCCTCGATGGCGCCGAGCTCGGTGACCCCCTGGGCGGAGCGCAGCTCGCGATGCGCCTCGGCTACCGCGTCGGCCGACGCCATCGTCAGGGTGAAGCGGCTCGCCGGCGACAGGAATTTCTTTCGCCGCGGGATCGGCAGCACGACGATGTACCAGGGCGAGGCGGCGTGCTTGATGTAGATCGAAAGGCGCCCGCCGCCGGCGATCTGCAGGCCGAGCACGTCGCGGTAGAACGCCGCGCTCGCTTCCTTGTCGTCGCACTCGAGCGTGCCGTGGGTGAGCGCCTGCGGCACGTAGCCGCGCCCGGAGAACTCCGCCTCGGGTAATTCGCGCTCCCAGTGCGGGCGGGCGATCGTGCGGCCCTCCGCGATCGCCTGCGCGTCGTAATGCTCGATCTCGAGCGTGTTGCCGCCCGGCTCGACGAAGTAAACGGAGCGCGCGAAGTGCTGCGAGCGAGGCGGCGAGATGCGGCGGAGTGCGAAACGGTCCTTGTTGGCGAGCAGGTAGCGGTGAGCGGCATCGACTTCCTCGGCACGCGCGACGCGCACGCCGTAGTGGTTGTTGTGCGGCTTGTCGGGTGCGCCGGCGCCAGCCTCGTGCACCACCAGCTGCCATTCGGTGTTCGGATGCCGCACGACGGCGGTGCCGTTGCCTCGCTCGAGGACGCGCATCGCGAGGAGCTCGGTGAAGACCGGCAGCGTCTCGTCGAGCGAGCGGCACTCGTAATGTCCGTGCGTGAGCCCGACAGCTCGCAGCATGCTGCGAAGCTTACAATGCCGCGCCATGAAGATCTGCCATTACAACGAGCACGAAGCGGGCGTGGTCGAGGGCGAGCGTGTCCATCCGATCGGTCCGGCGCTGATCGGCGCGGGACACCTGCGCCAGGGCTACACGATGCAGGAGGTGATCGAGCGGCTCGCGAACGAGCCGGCGGCCATGCGCTGCGCGCGCGAGGCGATGAAAGGCCGTGGGCTGCCGCTCGCGCAGGCCACGCTGCTCGCGCCGATCGAGAATCCGCCGTCGCTCTGGTGCGCAGCCGCGAACTACAAGGACCACCAGGCGGAGATGAGCGCCGCCTCCGGCGGTCCCGATCGTTCCGACTATACGAAGGACGATCTGATGGCCGAGTTCTTCCTCAAGCCCAGCTCCTCGATCATCGGCCCCGGCGGCACGATCGTCCTGCCCAAGATCTCGAAGCACGTCGATTACGAGTGCGAGCTCTGCGCCGTCATTGGAAAGAGCGCGCGCCATGTGAGCGAGGCGCAGGCGCTCGAGCATGTCTTCGGCTACACGATCTGCTGGGACATCAGCCAGCGCGAGCCGTGGGGCCGCAACCGCCAGAATACGCGCAACATCCGCAAAGGCTTCGACACGTTCACTGCGCTTGGGCCGTGGATCGTGACGCGCGACGAGCTGCCCGAGCCGCAGGACACGCGCATCCACGTCGAGCTGAACGGAAAGCACGTGATGACCGCGCACACGCGCGACATGATCTGCGGCGTGCGCGACCACATCCGCTTCCTGAGCGCAGCTCTCACGCTCCGGCCCGGCGATCTCATCACCACCGGCACGCCGGCCGGCGTCGCCAAGCTCGCGCCGGGCGATAAGCTGAAAGGCCGCATCGAGCGCATCGGCGAGATGACGCTCGGCGTCGAGGGGGAAAAATAGGGAATGTCCGTGTTTTCTGGAAAATAGGGTCCGTCCCTGTTTTCCTGCTGCTGGCGCTCGCCGCCTGGGCGCAGGGCACGCCAGTCATCGGCTATCTCGGCGCCGAGACGCCGGAAGCCTTTGCTTCGCGCCTTGCCGCCTTTCGAGATGGCCTCGCGGACATGAGCTTCGCCGAGGGCCGCAACGTCGCGATCGAATTCCGCTGGGCAGGTGGCGACAACGCGAAGCTGGCCGATCTCGCCGCCGATCTCGTGCAGCGCAAGGTCAGCGTGCTGGTCGCGTCAGGCAGCGTCGCCGCCGCTCTGGCGGCGAAGAAGGCGACCGCCACCATTCCGATCATATTCGAGGTGAGTGTCGATCCCGTCGCGGTCGGCCTG
>JAEKLK010000285.1 GCA_019509895.1 Betaproteobacteria bacterium
TCAAAGCGTGAGCCTTGGCTGCGCGAGGCGCGGCCGGCGCCTCGGGTTTGGGCGGCTCATGTCCGTCAGCAGCCGGAGGAGCTGCCGGCGGTTGAGCCGGCGCTGCGCGGACCGGAGGCGCAGCGCCGACATTAGGGGACGCAAGGCGGAAGCAATCATCCGCGCATCCGGTCCGCGAGCCACAGCGTTGCCCAGAGAAGCGCCGGGCAGAGAACGACGAGGAGGTCGAGGGGAATCATGCGGGCACCTTAGCGGCCGGGGTAGCTCAGGGCGTGAGCCCGTGCAGTCGGCTTCATGCAATGTCATCGGCGTCACAAGTGTGGCGTTACTGGCAGGAATGCTTCCACCGCTTAACGCTGACGGCGATCTGCCTGCCGGTGTCCATCGCTGCAATTGGGCGGAGGTGGAGCAGCGGTTCGGCAGCGGAAGCGCTGTACGCCAGAGGGCCATGGCAAACCTCCAGCACTTGCATGAACTGGCCGCTCGCACCAAGTGCCTGGTGAACTTCTACGTGTTCGGCAGTTTCGTGTCGCGCGTTGCCGAGCCCCGGGACGTGGACGTCGTACTTGTGATGGCCGCGGGTTTCAAACTTGAAGGGATCCGGCGCGCGTCCCGGACGCTCTTTTCGCACGCAGCTGCCCAGGCCCGTTACGGTGCAAGTGTCTTTTGGATCAGGGAGGGAATGCTGCCCCCCGCTAAATCGCGTGAATTCCTGATCGGCTTCCAGACCAGGCGGGACGGCACGCTTCGTGGCATATTGGAGATTGCATGATCCGCGATGACAAGGAACTCGCCGTTACGCGTGAGCGTGTGGCTAAATTCGAGCGTTTGCTTGAAGAGCTCCGCAATACGGCGCGGCCGGAGGAATGGCCGGAGCTTAGCTCCGGCTACCGGCTCGAGATCGAGCGCATGCAGGGCGAGATCCTCGATTACCTCGTTCGCCCGGCGAGCGGCGCAAAGCACGCAAGCGCGCGCCGCTGAACCGCAGTATCCCCCGTCGAATCGCGCCTTCATGCGGGCAGTTCGGGCTCCGTCCCCGAACTGGCCGGTCAGATAATCAGCCTGCGCCGCCTACCCCTTCGCCCAGTCCAGCTAGCGCATCGCGCTTCGCGTACTGAACGGCGAGCCAGGAAGCGGCGAGGCGCAGCGCGAGGTCGGCGCGCGCGGCAGCAGCCGCCGCCTTCAGCCGGCGCGGCTTCCAGGCGCCTTTGCCGTCGCGCTCGAGCTCGAGCAGCGCGAGGCGCTCGCCACCGGCCGCGGCGCGAATGGAGTAACAACGCGCCTCGCCGCGTCGGCAGGACGCGATGCGCCCGATGAGCGGCACGCCGGTGGCGAGCGCTTCGTCCGCGATGGCCTGCGCCGTGTCGAGCGGCACGAAGCGAAAGTCGCCGAGCTCGGTCTCCGGCACGGCGGAGCTCCAGGCCTTCTCGCTGCAGCGCGGCACGAAGAGATGAACGGACATGGTGCCTCCTTGTTGGTGGAGGCACGGTAGCGTCGCCGGTGGCTCAGGGCGTGAGCCAAGGCGGTGGTAGGCTCAAGGGGTCGAAGGAAGGAAGCCCATGTCCACGGCAAAGGAAGAACTCACCCGCCTGATCCAGAAGCAGCCCGATGACAGCTCGTCGGAGGACATCGTTCGAGAGCTGGCCTTCCATGTCATGGTGCAGCGCGGGCTCGCCGATTCGGATGCCGCACGCGCGGTATCGAACGAAGAAATGGGCCGGCGCATCCGGTCATGGCCGAAATAAACTTCCACGGCGCCTTGGACGTCGGCCGATACCAGCTCTGAGCACGGCGGCATGGTCCGGAGGAATCAGCTACGCGGGCACGGCTCCTGCCACTAAACGCTCGACATGGGTAACTTCAACAAGCGAGTGGACGACGAACCGGAGTTCGATCTGGAGAGCGAGCTCGAGACCTGGGACTGGGCGCGGGCCGCCGGCGTGTCCGCGGACGAGCTGCGCGAGGTCCTGCAGGCATTGCTCCCCGAGCCCGCGCTTCGCAAAGCGGCTTAGCTTGCGCGTGTTCCGAGCTGAGCCGCGACCGGCTTGGCTCAGGTCTGCGCCTGCACGGTGGTAGGCTAGCGTGTATGGGCAAGCACCAACTCGTCGCCGAAATTCTTTCCTTGCCGGTCGACGACCGCATGGAGATCGTCGATGCCATCTGGGCAAGTATTTCCGCCGTCCCGGATGCTTTGCCGCTGACGGATTGGCAGAAGGAAGAACTGGATCGGCGCCTCGATGAGATAGCGGCGGATCCCGACGGCGGCCTGACAATGGAAGAGGTGTTCGCGGCTCTCCGCCGCGGTAAATGACCCGTCGGGTCATCCTGCGCGGACGTGCCCAGAACGATCTCCGCTCGACATTCCGATGGTACGAATCGCGCCGCCCGGCCTAGGCGAAGCATTTCTCGCAGCAGTTGAAGAGCGGCTTGAAAGCATTTCCGCCTTTCCGGACGCGCATCGAGTGATCTATCGACGCGTCCGGCGCGCGGTCGTCTCGCGCTTTCCGTATCTGATCTTTTACATGGCCAAGGCCGATCGCGTAGACGTCCTGGCAGTCCTTCACCACGCCCGCAATCCGGCCGATTGGCCGTCACGCTGATCACTATTCGGGCTCCGTCCCGGAATTAGCCGTAGCGCTCGGCGGCAGCGCGTAGCGCATCGCTCACGCGCTTGCGTAGCGACTCGGGCGCCATCACTTGGACGTCGGGCCCGAACTTCAAGATCTCCATCACGAGCTCCGGCATTTCCGAAAACGGCAGCTCCAAGAAATAACTTCCGTCCTTTTCTACGCGCACACGCTGCTCGGGATGCCAGCTCTGCGCCGACACCCAGCGTGCCGCGGCCGGCGTGAACCTGAGCGTCGCCCACTCGACCTTGCGCCCGGCGAAGATGCCGTAGCCGGCGCCGAGATGCTCGTCGAGCTCGGTGGGTGGAATCTCCTTGGCGCGCCCGTCGGTCAATTTCGCTTCGCGGATCGCGTCGACGGCGAAGCTGCGCAGGTCTTTCCGCAGGTGGCACCAGGCGTCGAGATACCAGTTGTCGCGGTAGTGCACCAGGCGCTGCGGCGACACTTCGCGCTCTGTCTCCTGGTCGTTCTTGCGGTTGTAGTGGCGGATCCAGAGCTTCGCGCGCTTCAGCACGGCGGCTGCGACAACGCTGAAATGCTGGGGATCGCCGGCGCGGCGCTCGGGCTGGAAGATGCGGATGCGCTTCTCCACTTCTTCCCACGAGTGATCGCCGCTGCCGAGGATGCCGCGCAGCCGCGCGCGCAAAGGCTCGACCTGGCTCTCGAGCATGCCGGGCTGCACGTCGCCGAGGAGGCGCAGCGTCGTGAGAAGCGCGAGCACCTCGGAGGCGTTGAACCAGAGGCCCGGCAGCTCGTAGCGCGGGCCGGTGCGCGGCGCGCCGAAGCGGTAGCCGTTCGCGTCGCGGTCGTACTCGATCGGCGCGTTGAAGCGGTCGCGCATGTACGCGAGGTCGCGCTTGACGCTCGCGGGCGACATGCCGAGCTCGCTCTTGAACATCGCGAAGGAGACAAGCTTCCGCTCCTTCAGGAGCTGGTCGATCTTGTAGAAGCGCTCGAGGCGGTCCATAGCTTCGGCGCATTTTAGGAGTGCCGGACGTCCCCGGCTTAGAATGAAGCAATGCTTGACTGGTCTACCTGCCCCTCCGTGGAGCGCAATTCGGCGAAGGTAAGCGGTGCTTGGGTATTTCGCGGCACCCGCGTGCCGCTCAGCGCCCTTTTCCAGAATCTCGAGGGCGGCGCCACGGTGGACCAATTCCTGGGGTGGTTTCCCGGCGTGAAGCGCGAGCAGGTCGAAGCCGTACTCGAGCACGCTGCGCGCAGTGCGCAGGGTGCCTGAACGCGCGCCTTAGTGCGCGTACTTTTCGATCAAGGCGTTCCGGTCCCTCTGCGAGAGCATCTGCCCGGCCATGACGTAGGCACGGCTTTTGTGCTCGGATGGTCGCAGCTCAGCAATGGCGAGCTCCTGACGGAGAAAAACTTCGAAGTACTGGTCACCACGGACCGGAATCTCGCTCACCAGCAGAACTTGTCGGGCCGTCGCATCGCCATCCTCGTGCTGCCGACGACGAACTGGCTTCGCCTGCACGCGATCGCCGCCCGCATCGCCACGGAGCTTGAGTCATTAACACCTGGCAGCTATCGCGAAGTTCCCAATCATTAGTCGTATCGCCGCTGTTCGTAAAATGGTGACTGTCACCATTTAGACGAAGAAGTCAGATTTGGTATTTCAGCAGGTAGGCAGCGTTGTCGCGGCAGCGGTGCCACAGGCCGCGTCGCGCCCAGCGGCCGGCCTCGAGCTCGACGCAATGCGCGGCGTCGCGCAGGAACACTTGCTCTAGCTCGGCGGTGAACCGCTCGCTCCAGCAGCCGAGCGTGAGCTCGTCGTTGATCTCGAGGGAGCGGTCGTCGAAGTTGCTCGAGCCGATCGCGCACCAGGTGCCGTCGACGGCGACCACCTTCTGGTGCAGGACCGTCCTCTGCTATTCGAAGATGCGCACGCCGGCGGCGAGCAGGACGTCGAAATTGCGGTGCGCCGGGTGCTGCACGAACGGCATGTCGGAGGCGGCGGTCGCCGGTACCATGATGCGTACGTCGACGCGGCGCGCCGCGGCGCGGCAGAACGCGTCGAGCGCGGCCGGCCCGGGAATGAAGTAAGGGTTCTGGATGAAGATACGCTTGCGCGCCATGCACAGCACGAGGTGATGGAGGATCTTCACCGCCGGCGCGGCGCCCGAGGGCTTGGCGCGCGCGATGTGCATGGTCACGTCGCCCGCGCGCTCCGGGGTCGGGAAGACGCCCTCGCCCACGAACAGCTCGCCGGTCTCCTCGACCCAGTTCTCGCTGAAGGTCGACTGCGCCGCGTGCACGATCGGGCCGCGCAGCCGCACCGAGAGGTCGCGGAAGTGCTCGCGGTCCTGCGCCTCGCCGAGCCACTGGTCCTTGACGCAGTGCCCGCCGACGAAGGCGACGCGGCCGTCGATCACCACCAGCTTGCGATGGTCGCGCTCGTTCTGCAGCCCGAGGTTGCGCAGGCGCCTTGGATGGAAGAGCTGGAACTGGCAGCCGGCGGCGATCAACTCGCGCGGCGCCGCCTCGCCCATCTTGTCGCCGCCCGAGGCGTCGACCAGCACGCGCACCTCCACGCCGGCGCGCGCGCGCTCGGCGAGCGCCGCGGTGACGCGCCGGCTGAGCTCGCCTTCCTCCCACAGGTAGGTCTCGAAGTGCAGCGAACGCTGCGCCTGCGCCATGTCGGCGAGCAGCGTGTCGAAGAAAGCGCCGTTCTCGAACAGCTCGACCGAGTTGCCCTCCACCATCACCGCGTGCGTCAGGCCGGCGAGCGAGGGAAGGAGCTCCACGAGCGGCGCGTTGCTCTTGATGTGCAGGCGCGGCTCACGGTGTCGCTTGATCGACCATATGACGATCCCGAGGAACAGCACGACGCAGGCGAGCAGAATTTCGAGCAAGGCGGGTTGGCTTACCGTGGGTTGGTGGAGCAGCCGCTCGGCGCGCGAAAACGCTCGGCGTCGGCCAACGCCGAGCAGGCTGCTGCGCTATTCGTCCACGCGGTCGGCGGCGCGATGCGTGGGCGGCAATTCGGGGCCTGACCCCGAATTGCCGCTACGTGCGAACGCGGCGGCGGCGGAAGAAGTTGACGATCGCGAGCAG
>JAEKLK010000286.1 GCA_019509895.1 Betaproteobacteria bacterium
CAGCGCCGCCTTGGCGGCCGCACGCTTGTCCATGTCCGCAGGCATCGGCGCGAAGTCGAGGCCGCTCACCTGCACTTCTCCTGCGCCGTACGGATTCTTGACCGTCACGGGAGCGCTGAGGTCGAGATTCGCGGGCGCGGGCGGCGCCGCTTGCGCGGCGGCGGGCGCCTTGTTCGGCACCGCCTTGTCGTTTGCCTTGGCGGCGAGCGGCTCGGTGTGGATCTTCATGAGCTCGGCAAGGAAGCGCTCGCGCACGCCCGCCTCCGCGCCGAGCGCCTGCATGCCCTTCACCAGCCGCTTCACCAGGCGCGGCACCATGGCGGCGAGCTTGCGCCGGTCCTCCACGCTCGTCTTCGGCTCGACGCTCCACACGAGCTCGTCCATCGTCTCGACCGCGTCCTTCCATTCCGCGCCGCTTCTGCCGTATTTGGCGTGCACCAGCAGGAGCAGGCGGCGCCATTGCTCGACGATGAACTCCAGCACCGGCCCGGGCATGTTGTGCGACTGCACGCGCGCCTTCACTTCGTCCTCTGCGGCGGTCTTGGCGACGGCCAGGTTCTCCGTTTGCTCGATGCGCTGCGCGGCCGCCTGCGATTGCGCCTGAATGTGCTCGTCATGCTCGGCGATCAGCGCCTCGACCTGCGCACGCGCGCCGTCGAAGACGCCGACGTCGTCCTGGAAGCTGTCGACGATCTGCTGAACCATCGCTTCGATGCGCACGAACGTCGGATGCTGCGTGCCGAAATCGGTCGGCAGCCGCGTCGCCACGTCACCGAAGGTGTCGAGGAGCGCGCGCGCCGGGTGCGTCTTGTTGGTGAAGAACGACTTGTCGGCGATCGCCACCTTGAGCATCGGGATCTGCAGCCGGCCGATGAGGCTCTTCAGCCCGACCGGAATGTTCGGGTCGTCGAACAGCTGATCGAAGAGCATCGCCACGATATCGAGTGTCGTCGCGTCCATCTGCACGAGACCCGCGGCGAAGCCAGTCGACTTGAGCTCGTTCAGCACATTCACCGTGCCAGACGCCGCCGCCGCCGGCAGGCCGCCCGGGATTACGCTGGTGTCGCCCTGCTGCAGCCGGGTGAGTGATCCGAGCAGCTCGGCGCCCTGCAATACGACCACTCCGGGCGGCAGCGCCACGGCGCCGCCGCCCGCTCCACCGCGAAGCGCGCCTCCGGCGGCCTGGCCTGCGACCAGATTCTGCAGGAGCGAGAAGATGCTCTGCTCATCGGCAGCGCCCTCTTCATGCGCGTCATTGCCGCCGGCCTTGTCGGTCGCCTTGCGCGCTTCGTCCGGCTTCTTCGAGAAGCTGTAGCGGATCTTCGGCAGGATCGAATTGCGCACCAGGAGCGCGTTGACGTCCTTGTAGACCGAGCGCACCTCGTCGATCACGTGGTCATCGAAGAGCTTGCGCAGCACCCCCCGCACCTGCGTCTCGGCCTGGAGCGCGCGGCAGGCCTGCTGGTAGGCGTCGCAGATCGTCTCGGGACCGAACGGATTGCGCTCCGCGGCGAGGTTTGCATCGCCTAGCAGCACGCCCACCCGCTGATCCAGGGCGCCAAGCTCCTCGTCGCAGTAGCGCCTGAGCTTGGTCGCGAGCTCCCGGAACTTCAACGTTTCCACGAGATCGTCCTCGCCGACCAGCTCGAGCGACGTGTCGAATTCGGCGAAGCTCTGCCCGTCGTCGGCGACCTGGCTGGTGCGCTTGAGAAATTCGGCGAGGTATAGCTGGTGAAACTGCGTCGCCAGCGTCTGGCGGCCGCTTACCAGCAGCTTTCGCGTCTGCTGGTAGGCTTGCTGCGTTTCCTTGTTCTGGGTCTGCACCGTAAGCGTCGCCAGCGCTTCATCGGCCTTTTCAAGCATGCGTGCCACGGCGGCGCGCAGCCGTTCCGAAACGAGGTCCCGGCTCTCGCCGAGCAGGCTTTCGAAAGAACTGGCTTGCGCGTTCTCCACCAAAGACATAGCTCCCGTTGGGCGCGACTGTAGAGGGTATGTCAATTCGGCACGAGGACGAAATCCCCGCTACTACGTTGATTACGCGCGGTTTCAGTGCCGCTGGAAATCGGCCTGTCCGGTCTGCCAGAAGAGAAAGGCAAAGTAATCGGCGGTCTCGCGCTGGCGCTGCTCCTTGGTGGCGCCTACGCCGTGACCGGCGTCGTAGTCGAGGTTGAGCAGGACCGGCTTGCCGGAGGTCGTGGAGGCGCCGAGCCGTGCCGCCATCTTCGCCGAATGCCAGTAGTCGACTCGCGGATCGTTCACGCCGTGCATGAGCATCACGGCCGGGTAGGCGACACCTTGCTGCACGTGGTGGTAGCTGCTCATGGCGAGGAGTGCGCGGAATTCGTCTTCCTTCGCCACCGTGCCGAACTCCGGGATGTTCGGTATGCCGTTGGCGGTCGCCTCGGCGCGGATCATGTCAAGCGCGCCGACGACTGGCACGACCGCCGCGAAAAGATCCGGGCGCTCGGTCATCGCCCGGCCGACGAGGATGCCGCCCGCGCTGCGGCCCATGATGCCAAGCCGCGCGCTCGTCGTGTACTTCTGCGCGATCAGGTATTCCGCGGCGGCGATGAAGTCCTTCCAGGTGTTGGGCTTGGTCGCCTTGTAGCCCGCCTTGTACCAGTCGTAGCCGTAGACGCCGCTGCCGCGAACGTTCGCCACCGCGTAGACGCCGCCGCGCTCGAGCCACGCGAGCCGCGTCGGCGTGTAGTTCGGCTCCTCCGAAAAGCCGTACGAGCCGTAGCCGTAGAGCAGCGTCGGATTGGAGCCGTCGAGCTTGACGTCGGCGCGATGGATGATGGAGAGCGGCACCTGGGCGCCGTCGTGACTCGGCACCTTCACTTCGGTGACGACCAGGCCCTCGGGCGCGTCGAACGGGCCGAGCGGCTGCAGTCCCGTATTGGCCGCCGTTCCGGCGCGCTTCACGACGTAGATTTGCCGCGCGCGCGTCCAGCCGCCCGCGCCGACGATGGCGCCGTCGAGCTGCGGCCAGGTCGCCATTACCCGCACGCTGCCTTCAACCGGCAAGGTGATCGGGGTGGTATTGCTCGCACCCCAGGCGCGGCGCAGGAGGCGCTTCACCGTGCCTTCGCGCGCCTCGACATAGAGGCCGTCCTTGGCCGCATGCAGGTTGATCAGCACGCGCTCGGAGGCCGGGACGACGGTCGTGGCGTTGGCAAGGTCCGGTGCCGTAAGGCGCATGCGCACGACCGAGAAGCGCGTGCTGTCACGATAGGTCATGAGGTAGACGTCGTCCGCCTGCACGGCCCACTCGGTCACCTTGTCGGTGAAATCGCAGATGCGCTTCCACGGCGTGTCCGGCTTGCCGACGCTCACCAGCGGCGCTGTATACAGCGCCACTTCGTTCTGCACGCCATTGGCGACCGCTGCGATCGCAAAGCGTGAGCCGGGAATGGCGTTCACGAAGACGAAATCTGCGCGCCGCACCGGCATTTGCTTCGAGACGTTGCGACCGGCGATCAGCGTATCGGCGCTGGCGCTCGTGCCGACGACGTGCAACCAGGCGCGCCCGTCCTGGTATTTCTCCGTCGCCGGCATGCCGGGCTTCAGCTCCTGCTGGCGCAAGTAGAAGAATGAGCGCGAATCCGGACGCCAGTTGATGCCGGGGTATTGCGCACGGTCGATCGGCTCGCCGAGCTGACGGCGGCTCGCGGTTTCCACGACGTGAATGGAAGCCTGTTCGGAGCCGACCGCCGAGATGCCGACGGCGACGAGCTCGCCGTCGGGCGCAGGCGCGAAGTAGTTGATCGCGTGCGGCTTGCCGGTGTTCTTCTGCCAGTCGTCGGGATCGATGAGCAGCGTCTCGGCGCCTTTCGCGTCGCGCCGGTATAGCTTGAACGTGTTGTCGGCCGCAGCGCGGCGCGTGAAATAGACGTTGCCCTTGCCGTCGAGCCGGACGGAGCCGACCACCGCGGCGGTCGCTTCGTCGAGCTCGGCGACGCGCGTGCGCAGGGCCTTGTAGCCGGGCAACGAGTCGAGGGTCGTGCGGGCGTACTCCGCGTTGGCCTTGGCCCAGGCCGCGACCTCGGGATTGGCAACCTCCTCGAGCGCGCGATACGGATCGTCGACTACCGTGCCGAAGAAAGAAGCGGGCACGTTGTTCGGCGCAAAGGCGCTCGGCGGCGTCTGCGCCGCGCTGTGCTTGCCGGCGGCGAGCGCGGCCACGGCGAAGAGAGCGAGGGCTGCGCGCATGAAATCCTCCCGGAATGCGAAAGCGATTCTAGTATCCTTGCCGCGCAATGCGCATCCCAGGGTTGTGGGCGGCGGCGCTGCTCGCCGCGATGGCGGCGCACGCGCAGGAAGGCGTGAAGCCGCAGGTGCAGCCGCCCGCCTTTCGCCTCGGCGAGGTCGCGACGCCGCTCGAATACGGCGCGACGCTCGCGATCGATCCGAAGGCGACCGAATTCAGCGGCGAGGTGCGTATCACCATGCGCATCAACCGCTACACGCCGGTGCTGTGGCTGAATGCCACCGGACTTACCATCGACTCGGCGTACTTCGAGCAGGAAAACCGCTCGCTTCCCGTGTCGGTCGTGGCGGGCGGCGACGACTTCGTCGGCTTCGCGGCGCGCGGGCCGCACTTCTCGCCAGGCATCGCCACGGCGCGCATTCGCTACCACGGTAGCTACGAACGCGCCTCGCGCGGCCTCTTTCGCCAGGAAGAGCACGGCGATGCGTACGTGCTGTCGCAGTTCGAATCGATCCATGCGCGGCGCGCTTTTCCCTGCTTCGACGAGCCCGGCTGGAAGACGCCGTGGCGATTGATCGTCGATGCGCCGAGCAGCGAGGTGGTGGCGAGCAACACGCCGGAGATGCGCGCTACAGCGGCGCCCGGGCGCCCGGGCTGGACGCGCCATGAGTTCGGGCCCACCAAGCCGCTGCCGAGCTATCTCGTGGCGCTCGCCGTCGGGCCGTTCGACGTGGTGGATGGCGGGACCGCCGGCGCAAAGAAGACCAAGCTGCGCTATCTCGCGTTGAAAGGGCGCGGCGCCGAGACGCGCTGGGCAAAGGAAGTGACGCCCCGCCTGCTGCAGATCCTCGAGGAGTATTTCGGCATCCCCTACCCGTTCGACAAGCTCGACACGGTCAGCATCCCGCAGTCGAGCGGCTTCGGCGCGATGGAGAACGTCGGCCTCATCACGTACTCCTCATCGCTGCTGCTCGCCACGCCGCGCGAGGAGACCGCCTCGTTCCGCCGCCGCTACGCTTCGGTCGCGGCGCACGAGCTGGCGCACATGTGGTTCGGCAACCTGGTGACGCTCGCCTGGTGGGACGACACGTGGCTGAACGAAGCCTTCGCGAGCTGGATGGGTGACAAGGTGATCGAGCACTATCGCGCCGACTGGGCACGCGGCTGGTCGGTGCGCTACGGCCGCAGCTACGCGCTCGAGCTCGACCGGCTGCCGAGCGCGCGGCGCATCCGCAACCCGGTGGCGGATAAGAACGACCTGTCCGGCGCCTTCGACAGCATCACCTACCAGAAGGGCGCCGCCGTGTTGTCGATGTTCGAGAGCTGGTTCTCGCCCGAGACCTTCCGCCAGGGCGTGCGCGTCTTCCTCAAGCGGCACGCGCTCGCCAACGCCACCTCGGAGGACTTCATCCGCGCGCTCGGCGAAGCTTCCGGGCGCGGCGCCGAAGCGCTCGCCATGTTCCGTCGACTGCACCGGCGAGCCCGCGGCGCTCGCGCTCGAGCAGCAGCGCCTGCGCCCCGCGGGTGTGGCGGCGGCCGAGCTCGCCTGGACCACGCCGCTTTGCGTGCGCTACGGCACCTCGACGCAGTGCGCCGACATCGGCAACGGCAAGAGCTTCCTGCCGCTCACGCAGCCCGCGTGCCCGTCGCTCCTCGTCGCCAACGCCGGCGGCAAGAGCTACTACGTCGCGCGCTACGCGCGCGCGCTCGGCGAACGCACGCGCTCGCAGCCGGATTTGCTGAGCGCGAACGAGATGGTCGGCGCCCTGATCGACGTGCGCGTGCTCGCCGAATCGGGCCTGGCGGCACTTTCCGACGCGCTCGCCTGGGCCGACGCGGGCCTCGCTCACATGTCGCCGGTGGCGCGGCTGGAGGCAATCGAGCTGCTGCAGAAGCAGCGCGACGCATGGCTCTCGCCCGCCGATGCCCGCACCAAGCGCGAGATCATCGCGCGACGCGTGCAACCACTTGCGGCGGCGATGACCTGGAGCGAGGCGGCCGCCGAGGCCGAGGACGAGCGCGAGCTCCGCCCCCGACTCATGAGCTTCGCAGCGCAGGTGGACGACGACGCCCAGCTGCGCGGCCGTGCCCGCGAGTTGGCGACGGCCTGGCTCGCAAACCACGACGCGGTGCCGGCGACGCTGACCCCGGCGGTGCTCGACACCGCGGCGCGCTTCGCCGACGCCGACACCTATGCGCGCCTGGAGAAGGCCGCGATCGCCACGACCGACCGGCGCGAGCGACGCTACCTGCTCGCGGCGCTCGGCAAGGTGCGCGAGGCGAAGCTGCGCACTGCCATGCTTGAGCTCTCGCTCAAGGAGGACACCAACGGCTACGACGCCGCCGAGCTCCTCGAGGCCACGCTCGCCGACGATACCAATCGCCGCGCGGCGTTCGATTTCCTGCGCGCCAACTACGACGCAATCGCCCCCAAGCTGCCACAGAGCGCGCTCGCCTCGCCGATCGTGTGGCTGATGGAGCCGCTCGGCGAGCTGTGCACGCGGGAGGAGCGAGCGCTGTTCGTCGACTTCTTCAAGGAGCGCGTGGCGAGCCTGTTCGGCGGCCCGCGCGCCTATCAGCAGGCGCTCGAGCGCATCGACATCTGCGTCGCCGCGCACGGCAGTCCATGATGCGATTCGGGGCCAGGGCCGCAATTATTTTCTGCGCGCTGGCGGCGGGCCCCGCGCCGGCGCAGAACTATGCCCATCGCCCGGTACGCTTCATCGTCGGCTTCACGCCCGGTGGCGGCGTCGACATCAATGCGCGCCTGCTCGCCGCGAAGATGAGCGAGATCGTCGGCCAGCAGGTCGTGGTCGAGAACAAGCCCGGCGCCGGCACCAACATCGCCAACGAGTATGTCGCCAAGGCTCCCGGCGACGGCTACACGCTGCTCTTCACCAGCCCGGCGGTGGCGATCAACATGTCGCTCTACCGCGACCCGCCATACGACGCGCTGCGCGACCTCACCGGCATCTCGGTCTTCTCGCAGAGCACGAACCTTCTGGTGGTGCCCGCTTCGCTTCCGGCGCGCAATGTGCAGGAGCTGGTGGCGCTCGCGCGCGCGCAGCCAGGCTCGCTCAACTATTCGTCGGCCGGCCCCGGGACGACGCAGCATCTCGCCGCCGAGCTCTTCAAGCTGCGCACCGGCACGAACATCGTGCACGTGCCCTACAAGGGGAGCGCGCCGTCGCTCACCGCCCTGATCGCGGGCGAAGTTCAGATGTCATTCGTCAATCCGCTCGCCATCGGCCAGCACGTAAAGAGCGGCCGGCTGCGCGCGTTGGCCGTCGCCGGCGCGAGCCGCACGGCCCTCATGCCTGCTGTGCCGACGATGAAGGAGGCAGGCGTCGAGGGCGTCGAGGTGCCGCTGTGGTTCGCGCTGCTCGCACCGTCGGCCACGCCGCGCGATATCGTGCGCACGCTCGCTACGGCCGTCGCCCGGGCAGCCGCCTCGCCCGATACGCGCAAGCGCCTGCTAGAGCAGGGCGCCGAGCCGGTGGGCAACACGCCGGAAGAATTCGACCGGCAGCTGCGCGACGAAATCGCGCGCTGGGCAGAAGTGGTGAAGGTCTCCGGCGCCAAGACCGAGTGAAATGGGTGACAGTCACCGATTTCAGCGCTGGGGAAAGCTGCGCTCGAAGATGTGCTCGGCGATGCGATTCTTCAGGATTTCGATAGAGCCGCCGGCGATCATCCAGCCGCGGCAGCGGCGCAGGCAGTACTCGACGAGCGACTCTTGGCTGTAGCCCATGCCGCCCATAACCTGCAGCGATTCGTTGGCGACCTCGAAGCCGGCCTGATTGCAATAGGCCTTCGCGATCGCGGTCTCCTCGGGGGACGGGAAGCCGCGATCGGCATTGGCGGCCGCGCGATAGAGCAGGAGCTGGGCGGCGTCGAGCTTCATCTTCATGTCGGCGAATTTCCATTGCAGGCCCTGGAACTCGCACAGCAGCCGCCCGAACTGGCGCCGCTCGAGCGCCCAGACGCGCGCCGTCTCGTAGGCATAGCGGCCGAGGGCGAGCGACCGCGCGGCGTTGCCCATGCGCTCGACGTTGAAGCCGGCGATCTGCTTCTTGAACCCGCCTTCACCCAGCAGCACGTTCTCGGGCGGCACGTGGACCTCGTCAAAATAGATCTGCGCCCATTCCTCGCCGGACATGAAGTGCGAGGTCTTGCCCAGGCGCACGTCTTTCTTCTCGATGAGCACCGATCCTATGCCGCCCACGCCGGGTCCGAAGCGCACGTAGACCAGGAACACCTCGGCGTACGCCGAATGCGTGGTGAAGATCTTGCTGCCAGTGACGCGCCATCCCTGCCCATCGGGCTTCGCGCTCGTCTTGAGATCAGTGACGGCCGATCCGGCGTCGGGCTCCGTCATGCCGACCGAGATCACCGCTTCGCCTGCCAGCAGCCGGCGCAGATACTTTTCCTTCTGCGCCGCGCTGCCGTATTCCGCCAGTACCCGGATCGGCCCGAAGTTGCCTGCCTGCACGACGTCGGCACTGCGCGGGCAGACGCTCGCCACGGTCTCGATCGCGAGCAGCGCATCGAGCAACGTGCCGCCCTGCCCGCCCGAGGCCTCGGGAATGGTGATGCCGAGGAGTCCCTGCTTCGCCATCAACTTGGCCACATCCCACGGATACCCGGCCGCATGCGCGCGCTCGAGCGCACCGGCCGCGAGGTGCTTGTCCGCGAAGCGGCGCACCGCGCCGCGAAACTCTTCCTGCTCCGGTGTCAGGCGAAAGTCCATGCGGTCACGGCCATTGTGCCGGATGCGCGCCGAGCGGTACGGGCGGACGCGTCCAGCGACCCGGCGTGTGCGAAAGCTGGATCACCGGCCGCAAATAGCGGATGCGGCCAAGCGGCGTGTCCATTTCATCGCTGTAGCGCGCGAGCTCGTCCGCCGGCACATCGGCGGCCACGCCGCTCGCATCGACGGTGCCAAGGTCGACGATCCATTGGCCGACGCGCGCGAGTGCCACGCGCACGAGCCAGCTTCCGCCTTCCCGCGCGCGGCGCTCCAGTGCCACCGTGGCGCCGTAAGCCATGAGATAGCCGCTGACATAGTCGATCGCAGACACGGGAAGCAGCTTCGGCGCGTTGGCGTCGCCCGAGGCGTGCGCCATGCCGCTCACCGCCTGCACGATGCTGTCGAAGCCGCGCCGCGAGCGCCAGGGTCCCGTCTCGCCCCACGCCGACAGCGAAACGCAGACGATGCCCGGACGCAGCGCCGCGAGCGCCTCCGGCGCGAAACCGCGCCCGGCAAGCGCACCCGGACGATAGGACTGCGAAAACACATCGGCCGATTTCACCAGCTCACGCAACGTCGCTGCCCCCTCGTGCGTGCGCAAATCAAGTCGCGCCGACAGCTTGCCGATACCGGTATCCATCTCCACCAGCCCCGAATCCGGCAGGTGCGCGGCACTGATCTTCAGCACGTCGGCGCCATGCTCGGCGAGGCTCTGTGCGCATGTCGGCCCGGCCAGCACGCGCGTGAGGTCGAGCACGCGCACGCCGGCGAGCGGCCGCTCGGGCGGCGCATCGCCGATGCGCTGGATCTCGAGGAGGGGCTGCGCGGCGACCGCCTGGGCCTGCGCATGATGCCGCCAGTCATCTGCAGTGCGCACGAAGCCCGCGCATCCTCCGGCGGCGTGGATCTCGTCCTCGAGCGCCAGGCCGGTCCACGCGCGAGCGTTTTGCTGCGCTGCGTTGCGATCCGCCCGCGCCTGCAGCACGGCAAGCGCGGCACCGCGGTGGTTCGGAAAGTTGCAGTGGATGCTGATCGAGCCATCGCGCACCGCGTAAAAGCCGCTTAGTGGATCCCAGACCGGCGGCAGCGGCTCGCCATTGATGCGCAGGTAGCGCGCGCTACGCAACGAAAACGCCGCGGCGCGTAGGTCCACGGTAACGCGCTGCGCGGGCAAGCCGCGCAGCTCGCCGTAGCGAGAGATCGCAACGCCGAACGCCGCAAGCGCGGCGGCTCCCGCGGTGCCGACGCGATAGTGCGTCGGCACGACCGGATCGGCGCCGGTGATGCGCATCGCGTGCGGCGCGGGCAAC
>JAEKLK010000287.1 GCA_019509895.1 Betaproteobacteria bacterium
CCTTGAGCGAGCGCGTCATCGCATCCGCATCGACCGGCTCGACGCCAACGATGCGCACCGCCGGGCGCACCCGCTTCACGTACGCCGCAATGCCGGAGATCAGCCCGCCGCCCCCGACCGGCACGAAGATCGCGTCGATTTCGCCGGGATGCTGGCGCAGCAGTTCCATGCCGATGGTGCCCTGGCCGGCGATCACGTGCGGGTCGTCGTACGGATGCACGAAGACCAGCCCCCGTTCACGCTTCAGGCGCACGGCTTCTTCGTACGCCTCGGCGTAAGAGTCGCCGTGCAGGCGCACCTGCGCGCCGCGCGAGCGCACCGCGTCCACCTTGATGCGCGGCGTCGTCACCGGCATGACGATCACCGCGCGGCAGCGCAGGCGCTGCGCCGCGAGCGCCACGCCTTGTGCATGGTTGCCGGCGCTGGCGGCGATCACGCCCCGCGCCAGGCGAGCGCGCGGCAGCGCCGCCATCTTGTTGTAGGCACCGCGCAGCTTGAATGAGAATACCGGCTGCAGGTCCTCTCGCTTGATGAGCAGCCGGTTTCTCAGGCGCTGCGAGAGTGCGAGCGCCGGCTCGAGCGGCGACTCGCTCGCCACGTCGTACACCCGCGCCTTGAGGATGCGCTCGAGGTAATCGTTCCGCTTCACGAACAAAATCTACTACATTGCGGAGATGGGGATGAATCGGTGATCAGCCTGCAGGCCCTTCGCGCCCGCGCCCGGGAACTCAAGCTCGAGCTGATGGCGCTGGCACTCGCGGCGCGCCATCCGCGCACGCCCTGGTACGCGAAGCTGGTGGTCGCGGGGTGCGTCGCCTACGCGGTCACCCCGGTCGATTTCATTCCCGACGTGGTGCCGATCGTCGGCTTCATCGACGACCTTATCTTCCTCCCGCTCGCCATCGCGCTCGCCGTGCGCTTCATTCCGGCGCCGGTGCTGGCCGATTGCCGCGCGCGCTCGCTCGAGCTCGCGGCGCGCGCGCCGCGCCTTAGCCGGACCGCGTGGTGGCTAATCGGCGCCGCATGGCTCGCCGCCGTGGTGCTGATCGCGGCGTGGACGGTGCTCTGATGCGCACGCAGGTTGGCATCCTCGGTGCCGGCCCGGCGGGGCTGCTTCTTTCGCACCTGCTGCATCTCGAGGGCATCGATTCGGTGGTACTCGAGTCGCGCAGCCGGCAGGAAATCGAAGCCACGATCCGCGCCGGCGTGCTCGAGCAGGGCACGGTCGACCTCCTCAAGGCGACGGGCGTGGGCGAGCGCATGGAGCGCGAAGGCTTCCTGCACAACGGTATCTACCTGCGCTTCGGCGGCCGCTCGCATCGCATCGACTTCCCGAGCCTCACCGGCGGCCGCGCCATCATGGTTTATGCGCAGCACGAGGTGATCAAGGACCTGGTCGCGGCGCGCGTCGCCGCGGGCGGGCGGATCGTGTTCGAGGTGAAGGACGCGGCGGTCTACGACCTCGACACGCGCGAGCCGAAGATCCGCTTCCACCACGACGGCACGCTGAGCGAGCTGGCGTGTGACTTCATCGCCGGCTGCGATGGCTTCCACGGCATCACCCGACCGTCTATTCCCTCGCGCATGCGCAGCGAATTCACGCGTCTCTATCCGTTCGGCTGGTTTGGCATCCTGGTGGAGGCGCCGGCTTCGACCGACGAGCTGATCTACGCGCACCACGAGCGGGGCTTCGCGCTGGTCAGCACCCGCTCGCCGCAGATCCAGCGCCTGTACCTGCAGTGCGATCCGAACGACGACGTGAAGAACTGGCCCGACAGCCGCATCTGGGAGGAGCTGCATGCGCGTCTCGAGACGACCGAGGGCTGGCGGCTCGCCGAGGGCCGCATCTTCCAGAAAGGCATCATTGCCATGCGCAGCTTCGTGGTCGAGCCGATGCGCTACGGGCGCCTATTCCTCGCCGGCGACGCCGCGCACATCGTGCCGCCGACCGGCGCAAAGGGCCTGAACCTCGCGGCGGCAGACGTGCGGGTGCTGTCGCAGGCGCTTGCCGCCTTCTATGCGCGTGGCGACGAGCAGGCGCTCAAGGACTACTCGGCCACCGCGCTGCGGCGCGTCTGGCGTGCCGAGCACTTCTCCTCGTGGATGACCTCGATGCTCCACCGCTTCCACGACGAGACGACGTTCCATCATCGCCTGCAGCTCGCCGAGCTCGAATACGTCGTCACCTCTCGCGCCAAGGCGGTCACGCTCGCCGAGAACTACGTCGGCCTGCCGCTCGCGTAATGCTGGCGCGGCTCAAGCGCTGGGCCGCCGAGCTGAAGACCCAGTTGCTCACCCTGTGGTTCTGCCGCCAGCATCCCGAGACGCCGTGGACCGCCAAGGCGCTGGCGATCGTGGTGCTCGCCTACGCGTTCAGCCCGATCGACCTCATCCCGGACTTCATCCCGGTGCTCGGCTACCTCGACGACCTGATCCTCGTACCGCTCGGCATCTACGTCGCTCTGCGCCTCATCCCGCCGCACGTCGCGGCGTGGGGGCGCGAACAGGCCTTACGCGCGCCCCAGCGGCCGACGAATTATTGGGCGGCCGGCGCCATCGTGCTCATTTGGGTAGCGCTCGCGTATTGGGCGTGGACAATGCTGGCTTGATGCTGACCGTCGACGACTACGAAATACTCGCGCGCCTGATGGCCGCGCTCGCCGCTGGTGCGTTCATCGGCTACGAGCGCAGCTACCACGGCCGGCCAGCAGGCTTCCGCACGCACGCCCTCGTGTGCACGGCTTCCAGCCTGCTGATGCTTGTCACGGTGTACGAATCGCACTGGATGGGCTCGGTCGCCGGGCACGTGCAGATCGATCCGACGCGCATGGCGCAGGGAATCATGACCGGCATCGGCTTCCTCGGCGCCGGCGTGATCATCAAGGAAGGCCTGTCGGTGCGCGGGCTGACCACCGCGGCGTCGATCTGGATCACCGCGGCGATCGGCATCCTCGCCGGCATCGGCTTCTATTTCCCGCTCGTAATCTCGGTCGCCCTGACCCTCGGTGTGCTGGCTCTCTTCCGCTGGATAGAAGCGCGCATGCCGTCGCAGGCCTATTACCACTTCGACGTGCGCTTCGCCCGCTCGGCGCCGATGGTCGAGCGCCACGTGCGCGAGCTGGTCGAGTCGCACGGCTTCAGCATCGCCAACTTCAGCTACCGGCTGGAAGGCGAGGGCCGCATCCGCCGGCACAGCATGGTGATCCGCTCTGCGGACCGTTCGGGCGCCGGGCGGCTTTCGGTGACGCTCGAAGGCATGGACGCGGTGCTCGAGTTTCGCATCGCGCCCACGGGCGATTAGCGGAGGTAGCCGAGCACGCGCGGCAGCCAGAGCACCAGACCGGGAAACGCAACCATCAGCGCGAGCGACGCGACGAGCGCGCCGATGAGACCAGAGCAACAGGCCATAGGGTGGCGTGACCAATCCGATGGTGATGTTGACGACGATCAGCACGCCGAAATAGACCGAGTCGATGCCGAGCGCCGCGACGCTCGGCAGCAGCACCGGCACGAGCACCAGCAGCATCGTCGTCGCGTCGATGAAGCAGCCGAGCACCAGGAACACGAGGTTCACCACCACCAGAAACGCAAGCGGCTGCAGCCCGAGGCCGCCGACCCAGGCGGCGAGCGCCTTGTCGAGGTGCTCCGCGGTGACCGCGTAGTTCACCGCGAACGCGCCGCAGATCATGAGCAGGATCACGGCCGACTGGCGTGCCGTGTCGGCAAAGGCGGCGAAGAGCCGTGCGCCGTCGAGCTCGCGATAGACGACACCGGCGAGCACGAGCGCATACAGGGCCGCGACGGCTGCGGCCTCGGTCGGAGTGAAGGCACCGCTGTAGATGCCGCCGAGCAGCACTACCGGCATGCCGAGCGGCAAGGCCGCGCGCGCGAGCACACGGGGGCGCTCGGCGCGCGCGATCGGCGGCTCGACCGGAAAGTCGCGTCGCTCGGCGGTGCGCCAGACGACGAGCATCATCGCCGCCGCGATGATGAGCCCCGGAACCACGCCCGCCAGGAACAGCGCGGCGATGGAGGCGTTGGCCATGAGCGCGTAGAGGATCATCGGAATCGACGGCGGGATGATCGGCCCGAGCACCGAGGACGCCGCGACGATCGCCGCGGCAAAGCCGCGCGGGTAGCCGGCCTTGTCCATCGCGCGGATCGTCACCATGCCGGGTCCGGCGGCGTCCGCGACGGCGCTGCCGCTCATGCTGGCGAAGAGCACGCTGACAAGGACATCGATCTGTGCCAGCCCGCCCTTGATGCGCCCGACCACCACGTGGCAGGCGGCGAACAGGCGATCGCTGATCGAGCCGGCGTTCATGAGATTCGCCGCGAGCATGAAAAGCGGAATGGCGAGGAGCAGCGAGTTCGCGGCAAGCGTGTTCATGATCTGGTCGGCGGCAAGTCCGATATCGCGCTTCGCCGCCAGGAGATAGC
The DNA here is from genome assembly GCA_019509895.1 of Betaproteobacteria bacterium. Lineage (GTDB taxonomy): Bacteria > Pseudomonadota > Gammaproteobacteria > Burkholderiales > SG8-39 > SCGC-AG-212-J23. Next base: position 4,441 of record JAEKLK010000287.1, read on the forward strand.
CGAGCGCGGCGACCAGCATGGCGAACGCAATCGGCACGCGCAGCGACGCCAGCACCACGAACAGCGCGACCAGGATCAGGAACGGCGCAGACACTGGCGCACCGCGTCAGCGAGAAAGGCGAGCCCCGCGGTGCCGATGAAGAGCGGAAAGCAGGCGTAGACGAAGTCGAGCCGCCATTGCAGCGCCGCGGTGCGCTCGCGCCACAGGAAGGCGACGTACTCGATGGTCTTGGGCAGCGCCGCGAGCAGCGCCATGGCCACGACGAGCGAGGTGACGATGGCGATCCAGCGCCGGGCGCGCGCCGGCAGCGCGTCCGTGAGAAGGTCGAAGCTGACGTGCTCGCGCAGCGGCACGGCGAGCGCCGCGGTCCAGAAAACCAGCCAGATGAACAGGACCGAAGCGAGCTCGTCGGTCCAGCTGAGCGGCACGCCCAGGAGATAGCGGCGCGCCACGCCGAGAAGCACTACGCCGAGGACGCCGGCCACGAGCAGCGCGGAGACTGCCGCGGCCGCGCGCCTCATCTTAGAGCCATCACCTCTTCCATCATCCTGCGGTCCCAGGCCTTGGCCGCCTCAGCGTTCGCGTACACCTTCTCGGCATTGGCGCGGAAGGGGGAGAGGTCCGGACGGCTCACCGCCACGCCCCTGGCAGCAAGACCGTCGATCACCGTCTTTTCGTCGTTTAGGCGCTGCTCATCGTTCCAGCGCGCCGCATTCATCGCCGCCGTCTGCAGCTTGGTGCGCACCTCGGGCGAGAGCTTCTCGTAGTACTGCCGCGCAATGGCGTAGAACACCGGCTGCACCAGGTGCGACGTGATCACCATCTGCTTGGTGACCTCGTAGAACTTGGCGGCGTTGAAGATGGTCGGCGGATTTTCCTGGCCGTCGATCGCGCCGGTCTGCAGGGCGAGGTAGACCTCCGGCATGCCCATCGGCGTGGGCGTGACGCCGAGCGACTGGCCGAGGAGCAGCCAGTCGGGCCCGGCCGGCATGCGCATCTTCACGCCGGCCAGGTCCTGCGGGCCTTTCACGTCGCGCGCCGCACGCAGGTTCACCTGCCGCGTGCCGAGGTAGGTCGGCACCAGGATCGAGATGCCCATGCGCTGCGACACGGCGTCGGCGTAGCGCTTGCCGAGCGGGCCGGTGAAGGTCTTGTAGGCGTGCTCGTAGTCGCGGAAGAGATAGGCGCGGTTGAAGAAGCCGAACTCGGGAATCTGCTGCGCGACCTCGAAGGTCGTCATGGTGCTCATCTCGAGATTGCCGCGCTGCAGCGCCGGCACCTCGGTCCCCTGGCGGAAGAGCTGGCTGCCGGGATAGATCTCGACGTCGAGCTCCGGCGCCGCGGCCTCGAGCTCGCGCTTGAACTGCTGCAGCGAGCGGCTGAGGAAATCGGGCGCCGGTGCGGCGCTCGAGACGCGCAACACCATCTTCTGGGCGCCCGCCGGTCCTGCGGCGAGCGCGAGCAGCAGCACGCAAATAAGCCGGTTCATCTCCCCCTCCTTTGAAGCGATTATGCCGCCTGCAGCTTCGCCATCGAGACCGCGAGCCATTTCACGCCGTGCGAGCCGAAATTGACCTGCACGCGCGCGTCGCCGCCCTGCCCCTCGGCGTCGATGATCACGCCCGAACCGAACTTGGCATGAACGACGTTCTGGCCGATGCGGAAGCCGCCGACCTCGCGGTTCATAGTGCTGCGCGAGGGGATGGTGGTGCGCGTCTGGCGCGAAAAATCCGGCGCGAACGCCTTCTGGCGCGAAAAGCGCGGCGTCAGCCACTTGAGCAGGCTCTGCGGCAGCTCCTCGAGGAAGCGCGACGGGACGTTGTAGCGCGTCTGGCCATGCAGCATGCGCGTCTGCGCGTGCGAGAGGTAGAGCCGCTGCCGGGCACGCGTGATGGCCACGTAGGCGAGGCGCCGCTCCTCCTCCAGGCCGTCGCGCTCGCTTACGCTCTGCTCGTGCGGGAAGAGTCCCTCTTCCATGCCGGAGATGAACACCGCGTCGAACTCCAGGCCCTTTGCCGAGTGCACGCTCATCATCTGCAGCGCATCGGCGCCCTCGCCCGCCTGATGCTCGCCCGCTTCCAGCGCCGCGTGCGTCAGGAAGGCGGTTAGCGGATCAGCGGCTTCGCCCGATTCGACCTCACGCTCCTCGTCGCTGAAGGTGGCGGCCGCGTTCACCAGTTCCTCCAGGTTGGAGACCCGGTCGGCGCCTTCGCGCTCGGTCTTGTAGTGCTCGATCAGGCCGCTTCGCGCGACGACGTGCTCGACCACTTCCTTGAGCGGCAGGCCCTGAGTCTCCTGGCGCAGCGTCTCGATGAGCGTGCGGAAGGCTGCCGCCTTGGAGCCCGCGGCCGCAGCCAGGAGCGAGCTGCCCGCCTGCCTGGCCGCGTCCTGCAGCTGCTCGATGCTGCGCGCGCCGATGCCGCGCGGCGGGAAATTGGCGACACGCAGGAAGGCATTGTCGTCGTCGGGCATCGCCACCAGGCGCAGATAGGCGAGCGCGTGCTTGATCTCGGCCCGCTCGAAGAAGCGCAGGCCGCCATAGACGCGGTAGGAGACACCGCGCGAGAAAAGCGTGTGCTCTAGCACCCGCGACTGCGCGTTGGAGCGGTAGAGCACGGCCATCTGCGAGAGCGACGTGCCGTCCCGGACGAGCGCCTGCGCTTCGTCGACGATCCAGCGCGCCTCGTCGGTATCCGACTCGGCTTCGAAGACGCGCACCGGCTCGCCTTTGCCGGCGGCGGTCCAAAGGTTCTTTCCCAGCCGGTTGCGGTTGTTCGCGATCAGCGCATTGGCGGCGTCGAGGATGTTGCCGTGCGAGCGGTAGTTCTGCTCGAGGCGAATCACCGTGCCGACTTTGAACTCGCGCTCGAAGTCGGCCATGTTGCCGACATGCGCGCCGCGGAAGGTGTAGATCGACTGGTCGTCGTCGCCGACACAGAAGTACCTGGCGCCGGAGACGCCGAAGAGCTTGAGCCAGCGGTACTGCAGGCGGTTGGTGTCCTGGAACTCGTCCACCAGGATGTGCTGGAAGCGCTGCGCGTAGTGCTCGCGCAGGATCTCGTTGCGCTTGAGAAGCTCGTAGCTGCGAACCAGCAGCTCCGGAAAGTCGACCACTCCTTCGCGCTGGCACTGCTCGTCGTAGGCGGCATAGAAGTCGGCCATGCGCCGGGTATTCTCATCGGTCACAGACACGTCGCGCGCGCGCACGCCTTCTTCCTTGTTGGCGTTGATGAACCAGGAGAGCTCGCGCGGCGCGAAGCGCTCCTCGTCCATGTTTAGGCTTTTCGCCAGGCGCTTCACCAGCGCGAGCTGGTCCTGCGAGTCGAGGATCTGGAACGCCGCCGGCAGCCCGGCCTCGCGATGGTGCGCGCGCAGCATGCGATTGCACAGGCCGTGGAAGGTGCCGATCCACATGCCGCGCGGATTCGCCGGCAGCATGGCGGTGATCCGCGTCAGCATCTCGCGCGCCGCCTTGTTGGTAAAGGTTACCGCCAGCAGCCGCGCCGGCGTCGTGCGGCCGCCCTTGATCAGCCAGGCGATGCGCGTGGTCAGCACGCGCGTCTTGCCGCTGCCGGCGCCCGCCAGGATGAGCGCATGCTCGTCCGGAAGCGTGACGGCGGCGAGCTGCTCGGGGTTGAGGTGTTCCAGATGAAGCGACAAAGCGCCCGCATTATAAAGTGCGAGCGCCGCGCGATCGCGAAACTTCGGGCTCCGTGATGCCGAGCGTGCGGCGCAGCTGATTCGCCAGTGCTTGCGCTTCGTCGCGCGTGGCGAGCGGGCGAATGCGCGATCCGTACGCCCTATAATTCCGCGCTTCGCATGCAAGACGCCTACGATCCGCAAGCGGTCGAACGCGAAGCTCAAGCGTTCTGGGAAAGTGCTCGCGCGTTCCACGTCGAAGAAGACCCCGCGAAGCGGAAGTTCTATTGCCTGTCCATGTTCCCCTACCCCTCGGGGAAGCTGCACATGGGGCACGTGAGGAACTATACGATCGGCGACGTTCTCACCCGGTACTACCGCATGCGCGGCTTCAACGTGCTGCAGCCGATGGGCTGGGATGCGTTCGGGCTGCCGGCGGAAAACGCGGCAATGGCGAACAAGGTACCGCCGGCAAAGTGGACCTACGACAACATCGCCTACATGAAGTCGCAGCTGAGGAGCCTCGGCTTCGCGCTCGACTGGGAACGCGAGCTCGCGACCTGCAAACCCGAGTACTACAGATGGAATCAGTGGATCTTCACCCGGCTCTTCAAGAAGGGCCTTGCCTATAAGAAGACCGGCGTCGTCAACTGGGATCCCGTCGACCAGACGGTCCTCGCGAACGAGCAGGTGATCGAGGGCCGCGGCTGGCGAACCGGCGCCCTGGTCGAGAAGCGGGAGATTCCGATGTACTTCCTGCGCATCACGCATTACGCGCACGAGCTGCTCGCCGCGCTCGACGACCTGCCGGGCTGGCCGGAGCAGGTGAAGCTGATGCAGAAGAACTGGATCGGCAAGTCCGAAGGCGTGCGCGTCGGCTTCCCGTATGAGCTCGACGGCGAGCGCAAAGTGCTCTGGG
>JAEKLK010000288.1 GCA_019509895.1 Betaproteobacteria bacterium
GGCGCCGCGCGCGCTGCGGCGCTTCGGCGAGATCGGCCTCGCCACGCTCGGGGGCGGCGCGCTCGCCGCCGGCTACGCGCTGCTGGCGGCGAGCCCATGGGTCGGCCTCGCGGCGCTGGCGCTCGCGGCGATCGGCGGTGGCTTCTACATGTTCCACACCACGCTCCAGGCGAAGCTCACGCAGGTCGCGCCGGCCGCGCGCGGCTCGGCGGTGGCGCTCTTCGCGACATTCCTCTTCATGGGGCAGGCGAGCGGCGTGTGGCTCGCTTCGCATCTCGCCGACGCGGTGGGCATCGCGCCCGTCTTCGGCGTCTCGGCGCTTGGCCTTGCGGTGCTCGCGGTGGCGTTTCGCCGGCGCTTGCTTAGCTCGCCGCGTGCGCCGTGAGCACGTCGGCGACGCAGGCGGTGAGCCGCTTGGCGTAGTCGATGTGCAGGAACTCGTTCGGCCCGTGAGCGTTCGAGTGTGGCCCGAGCACCCCGGTGATGAAGAACTGCGCCTGCGGAAACTTCTGGCCGAGCATCGCCATGAACGGAATGGTGCCGCCTTCGCCCATCCACATGGCGCTCCTGCCGTAGTGGCGCTTCGACGCCTCGTCGACCGCGCGCTCGAGCCAGCCCGCGGTCGCCGGCGCGTTCCAGCCGGTCGCCGCCTGGCCATACTCGTATGTGACGCGCGCGCCGTACGGAGGGTCCTTCTCCAGGATTTCCTTGACCCGGCGCGCCGCGCGCTCCGCATCCAGCGTCGGCGGCAGACGCAGTGACAGCACCAGCTCGGTCTTCGGCCGCAGCACGTTGCCGGCGCTCGCCGGCGGTGGCAATCCTTCGGCGCCGGTCACTGCGAGCATGGGCCGCCAAGTGCGGTTGAGGATTAGCTCGGCAATCTCGCCGTGCATCGGTCGCATGCCGGGCACGAACGGGAACTTGCGCCAGACGTCTTCCCCGACCACCTGCGCCGCGCGATGCGCCTGGCTCTTGCGCTCGTCGGGAATCGGTGCGTGCAGCGCCGGATCCTTCAGCACGCCGCTGCCGCTATCGTCGAGCCGGTCGAGCAGCGTGCGCGCAATGCGGAAGCTCGAGGCCACGACGCCGCTCGCGTCACCCGAATGCACTCCTTCGGTGAGCACCTCGACGCTCAGCACACCGTTTACCAGGCCGCGCAGCGAAGCGGTGCCCCAGAGCTGGTCGTAATTGCCGCAGCCGGAATCGAGCCCGACGACGAAGGAAGGCGCGCCGATGCGCGGGGCGAGCGCGTCAAGATACGCCGGCAGGTCGTAGCTGCCGCTTTCCTCGCAGCACTCGATGAGGATGACGCAGCGCCGGTGCGGCCGCTGGTCCTGCCTTAGCTGCTGGAGCGCGGCGATGGCGCAGAAGACCGCGTAGCCGTCATCGGCGCCGCCGCGCCCGTAGAGCTTCCCGTCGTGCATCACCGGCGTCCACGGGCCAAAGCCCGGGCGCCAGCCGATCATCTCGGGCTGCTTGTCGAGGTGACCATAGAGGAGCACCGTGTCCGTGGAACGGGCAGTCCCCGGTACGTCGATGAAGAGGCACGGCGTGCGGCCCTCGAGCCGCACGACCTCGAGCTTCATGCCGGGCAGCGCGTGCTTGCCACACCATTGCGCCGCGAGCTGCGCCGCCTGCTCGATGTGGCCGTGCCGCTGCCAGTCGCGATCGAAGTGCGGCGACTTGGCCGGTATGCGGATGTATTCGGTGAGCGCGGGGACGATCGAGTCGTCCCACAGCGCGGCGATCGTGCTCACTTCTCCGGAGGCACGTAACCCGAAGCGACGTCGGCGCCGTGGCCGAAGAAGTGCTGCTCGGTCTGCTCCATGAGGTACTTACGGGCGCGCGCGTCAGCGAGGTTCAGGCGGTTCTCGTTGACCAGCATGGTCTGGCTGCGCAGCCACTGCTGCCACGCTTCCTTCGAGACGTTCTCCCAGATTCGCTTGCCGAGCTCGCCGGGATACGGCGGAAATTCCAGACCCTCGGCCTCGCGGCCGAGCTTGACGCACTTCACCATCCGAGCCATCGATGGATTATATGCGCTTCAAGAACACCTTCGACCCGCGCCGCCAGTTGTAGAGCGCCTGGCGCTGCGAAGGCAGCGCCGCCACTTCCGCTGGTCGGAAACCCTGCTCGAGGAACCAGTGCGCCGCGTGCGTGGTCATGGCGAAGACCTTGCGCAGCTTCTGCGACTTGGCACGCTCTTCGCAGGCTCGCAGCAGCCGCTCGCCGTAGCCGGCGTCCCGGTAGTCGGGCGCTACCGCGAGGCAGGCGAATTCGGCGCTCTTCGCGTCCGGAAACGGATAGAGCGCGGCGCAGCCGCGGATCGCGCCGTCGTGCTCGACGACGATGAAGTTGCCGATCTCGGCTTCGAGCAGCTCGCGGCTGCGCTTCACCAGCGTGCCTTCGGCTTCCAGCGGCTCTATCAGCGCCAGCATGCCGCCGACGTCTTCGATGCGCGCCGGCCGTAGCTTCTCGAGCTGGTCGGCGCTGATCATGGTGCCGACGCCGGTGGCCGTGAAAAGCTCGAGCAGCAGCGACCCCGGGACGCGGCGCGAGACCAGATGCACGCGTCCTACACCGGCGTTCAGCGCCTCCACGGCGTGCTCGATCGCGCGCGTGGTCTGCGGCGTGAGGCCGCCTTTGCGCGCGAGGCTGTCGGCCTCGTGCGCCGTGAGCTCGCTCAGCACCTCGCCGCGGCGGTTGACCGGCAGCTTGTCGGTGAACATGAGGAGCTTCTCGGCGCGCAGCGCGGCGGCGACGTTTTGCGCGACGTCTTCCCACGCCAGGTTGAACACTTCGCCGGTGGGCGAATAGCCGACATGCGCGACCAGCACCACCTCGCCGGCATCGAGCGCGCCACGAATGGCGAACGCGTCGACCTTGCGCACGGCGCCGGTGAACTGGAAGTCGATGCCTTTCCTGACGCCGATCGGCCGTGCGGTGATGAAGTTGCCGGAGTTGACGCGGATCTGCGAGCCGGCCATCGGCGAGTTCGGCAGCCCCTGGGACAGCACCGCCTCGATCTCGATCCGCAGCAGGCCGGCGGCCTCTTTCACCGCGGTAAGAGCGGCCTCGTCGGTGATGCGCAGCCCCTGCGCATAGTGCGAGCGGGCTCCCTTGGCCTTGACCGCTGCCTCGATTTGCGGCCGCGCGCCGTGCACCAGCACCAGGCGAATGCCGAGCGCGGCGAGCAGGTTCAGATCGTGGACGAAGGTGAGGAAGCGCGTGCGCTCGGTAAAGAGCTCGCCACCGAACGCCACCACGAAGGTGCGGCCGCGAAAGGCATGCACATACGGCGCTACCTGGCGCAGCCAGTGGACGAATGCTTCGGGCGGAAGTGGCGCAGCCATTGTATTTTTTTCAAATTGTACGAGGTAAACCGCAAGCTTAGCCGCGGGTTATGCTTCGTTCTCGGAGGTTCACCATGAAATTGCTTCGCATACTCTTCGTCACTTCGGCCGCGACGCTCGTCCTTCCCGTGCACGCCGCGACCGACGATGCCGACTGGACCGCGTTTGGCCATGTGCTCACGCTCGTGCAGACGATGGTGCGCATCGGCGCCCAGCCCAATCCCGACCAGGCGTTCGCCGAGCTGCTCTCCGGCCGCAATCCCGCGGCGAACCAGGCGATCGCCAGCCTGTTCGCGGGCGCTACCGCCGAGATGCCCGACGAGTATCGCGGCCGCATCGCTTCGCTCGGCCGCGACATCGCCGGCCTCGCGCTACAGAGCCCCGTTACCGCGGCGGCGCCGAGCGTCTCCAACGATCGCACCCTCCTTGCGCGCAAGGACCTCACCGCGATGGGCCTGAGCTATTACGACCATGGCCAGTTCCTCGACGCGGTCAAGCGAAACGATGAGCTGGCGGCGGAGTTGTTCATCGCCGGCAAGGGCGTCGACCTGAGCAAGCGGGCCTGGAGCGGCCGCACCGCGCTCGACATCGCGCGCGACAACGGCAACACCCGAATCGCCGAGCTGATCTCTAGAAATCTCCCGCCAGCGCACTGAGCGCGGCGAGCGCCGCGAGCCCCGCGGTCTCGGTGCGCAATACGCGCGCGCCGAGCCGGGCGGGCACGAAGCCGGCGCCGAGGAATGCGCGCTCCTCATCGGCGTTGAAGCCGGCCTCGGGCCCGGCCGCGATGGTAAAAGCCTCGCCGCCTTTCGCCGCCTCGGTGAAGCGCAGCTGCGACGCGGGCGAGAGCAGGATCTTCGTCCCCGCGCCGCCACGGTAGTCGCCCGCCGCAATCATCGGCAGCACCCTCGGGATCAGGTTGCGGCCGCATTGCTCGCACGCGGCGACGACGACCTTCTGCCAATGCTCGAGCCGGGCCGTGGCGCGCTCGCCCTTTGGCCGCGCGACTGACGAGGCGGCGAGCACTGGCTGGAGCTCGGCAACGCCCAGCTCGACGCTTTTTCGGACGGTAAAGTCCATGCGCTCTCCAGCCGAGACGCCCTGCACGAGCACCATGCGCAGCGGCGATTCGCGCTCGATTGCACGATGCTCGAGCACATCGACCCGCACCTTCAGGCGCTCGATGGACGCGACGCGTGCGGCAAATTCGCCGCCGCGCCCGTTGAACAATGTGATCTCGTCGCCAGCGCGAATGCGCAAAACGTGCACCGCGTGGTGCGCGCTATCGTCGGGCAGCATGAGGCTCGTCCCGGTGCGCAACGCCGTGTCGACATGGAAGCGCGGCATGCTAGGATTTTTGCATGAAGGCGCACGCGTTCGATCTTCTCGGGGTCGACGGCAAGCGCCATACCCTCGACACGGCGCGCGGCCCTAAGGGCCTCGTAGTGATGTTCATCTGCAACCACTGTCCCTACGTCAAGGCGGTGCTCGATCGCATCATCCGCGACTGTGGCGAGCTCAGCCACCACGGCATCGGCTCGATTGCCGTGATGTCCAACGACCCCACCGACTATCCCGAGGATTCATTCGACAATATGAAGCGCATCGCGCAGGAGAGGCGCTTCCCGTTCCCCTACGTCATCGACGAGACGCAGGCGGTGGCGCGCGCCTATGACGCCGTCTGCACGCCTGAGTTCTTCGGCTTCGATTCCGCGCTCGCGTTGCAATACCACGGCCGGCTCGACGCCTCGCGCCGCGATGCGGTGCCGAACGCCAAGCGCGAGCTCTTCGATGCGATGGTGCAGATGGCCGCGACCGGGCGCGGACCGAAGGAGCAGCATCCTTCGGTCGGCTGCTCGATTAAATGGAAGAACGCGTGAGGCGCTGAACGCCGCGCCAGAGCAGGCGGGCGAGGAACGCCACCGCCACGAGGCAGGCGGCGAGCAGGAGAAAGAACGCCAGCGGGTGCACGACCGCGAGCCACAGGCCGATCGGCACGAGCGCGTCCTCGGAGAGGGAGGCCGTCCAGTTCGAGAACGGTTCGGGCGACAGGTTGATCGCGGCCCGCGCACCGGCCTTGGCCGCGTGCATGGCCGCGGCGAGACTGCCGCCGAGAATGCCCGCCGCGACCATGACGGCGTTGCTGGAATCGCCGAACGCCATGGCCGCGAGCGCCGCGCCCGCCGGAATGCGCACGAAGCTGTGCACCGCGTCCCACATGCTGTCGAGCCACGGCAGCTTGTCGGCGCCGAACTCGACCAGCGCCATGAAGCCGCTCGCGCCGATCACCAGCG
>JAEKLK010000289.1 GCA_019509895.1 Betaproteobacteria bacterium
CAGGTAGCCGGCGGCGCCGGCGGCCTCGGCCGGCAGGTCGTAGCGCCAGATGTCGATGCCGTCGATCGCCTCGAAATGCGCCTCGTAGCCACGGCCGGTGGGGCAGATGATCGAGACGACGTACCCGGCATCGCGCAGCGTGGTGGCTTCCTGCCACACCCGCCGGTCAAACGGCGACGGGAGATTCTCGACGAGTATGAGGACGCGCTTTGGGCTCTGCTTTGGGCTCTGCTTTGGGTTCTGTTTTGGGTTCTGCTTTGGGTTCTGCGGCGGCAAGGGCAGCCTCCGGGCTGGTCTTCAGGTAACTCCACTCGACATGCAGGGTGACGAAGCCGCTGGGTCCTGCCGGATCGCCGCACACCCAGAGCGTCGCCGGTTCGCCGGAGAGCGCTTCCCAGCAGACCGACTTGAAGCCGTTCCAGGCGTGCTCGTAGCTCGAGCCGTCGCCCCGGCCGTAGCCGGCGTCGCAGTCGGGCCGCACATAGAAGGTGCGCATCACTTGATCGCCGCAATACGGAAAGGATCGTCGAGCATCCGCGCGAGGTGATACGGCACGCGCAGTCCGCTGACGTAGAAACGCAGGGTGGAGAAGCCGGCGTCGAGGAACAGCGCGCGGAGCTCCGAGGCCGGTCCCGGGGAGTTGCTGTAGTAGACGCCGCCATCCTTCAGCGCCCGGCAGATTCCCGGCAGCTGCGAGACGACGAGCGTGCGGCTGAAGGCGACGTCGACCACGCCCTCGGGCACCGGGATGCGCACGCCATCGTGCACCAGGCGTACCAGGTTCGGCGGCCCGCCCAGGCGCCCCATGATGTCTTCCGACACGTCGAGCGCATACGCGCGCTCGGCATAGCCGGCGGCGCGGCGCGCGAGCGCGCAGTCGCCGGCGCCGAGCTCCATGAACACCCGGTGCAGATCGAGCGCGCGGCGCAGCGTTTTCAGCTCGCGCTCGGCGTCGAGTTCGCGGCGCGCGACATCGTCCGCGCTGAAACGCAGCCGTCCTGCCGTTACCAGCATATGCCCTCGTAGATGCCGGCAATGCTGCGCGAGTCGGACACGCGCACGAAGTCGATGATGGTCTGGCCCTCGCCGATGCGCTTGGGCACCTCGGCGAACTCCGGCGCGCCATTGCCGATGACGATGGTCTCGGCGTGCGCCAGCACGTCGTCGATGGTGGGGACCATCAGCCGGGAGATGTGCGGGATCTTGTTCAGGATGTAGTCGCGGTTGGCGCCATGCAGGCAGGCGAGGCTGACGCTGCGGTCGTAGATGCGCAGGTCATAGCCCTTGCCGATCAGGCGCTCGGTCAGCTCGACCATGGGGCTCTCGCGCAGGTCGTCGGTGCCGGCCTTGAACGAGAAGCCGAGGATACCGACCTTCTTGTTGCCCTTGTCCACCACCGCCTGCACGCCGCGCTCGATCTGCAGCTGGTTCGAGGGCAGCACGCTCGCGAGGATCGGCAGCTGCACGTCGAGCGTCTTCGCCTTGTAGAGCAGCGCGCGCAGATCCTTCGGCAGGCACGAGCCGCCGAAGGCGAAGCCGGGCTTGAGGTAGTACGGCGAGAGGTTGAGCTTCTGGTCCTGGCAGAAGATCTCCATCACCCTGTGCGCGTCGACGTCGATCGCCTTGCACAGGCTGCCGATCTCGTTGGCGAAGCCGACCTTCAGCGCATGCCAGCAGTTGTCGGCGTACTTGACCATCTCGGCGGTCTCGATGTCGGTACGCACCATCGGCGCCGGAAGTTTTCCGTACAGGTTGGCGAGCACATCGCCCGAGGCCTTGTTCACCTCGCCGATCACCGTCTTGGGCGGGTGGTAGTAGTCGTGCACCGCGGTGCCTTCGCGCAGGAACTCGGGGTTGATGCAGACACCGAACTCCTCGCCGGCGCGCTTGCCGGAGAATTTCTCGAGCACCGGGATGACGACGTTGCGCATCGTCCCGGGGAGCATGGTGCTGCGGAACACGATCACCGGCGCGCCCGGGTGGTAGGCGAGCGTGGTGCCGATCTGCTCGCATACGCGGCGGATGTAACGCAGGTCGATGCCCCCGTTCGATTGCGACGGCGTGCCGACGCATACGAACACCAGGTCGGTGTGGCGCACCGCGTCCTCGACGACCGTGGCGGCATGCAGACGTCCGGAGTGCACCTGCTCGGAGATGATCTCGCCCAGGTCCTTCTCGATGATCGGCGAGCGTCCTTCATTGATGAGGTCGACCTTCGCGCGCTCCGGGTCGACACCGATGACTTCGTGCCCTTCCTTTGCCAAAAGGCCTGCGGATACCGCTCCCACGTATCCGAGTCCCAACACGCAGATTTTCATAGCGGGCAAGGATGCGGGAGTTTCGTTGAGCGGCGCACCGAAGCGGCAGGCACCTTCATAGTCCGCGCGGGATGACGCAGTCGAACGACGTTCCATAGGTACTACGTCACGCGCAGACCTCCTCGCCGGGGCGTCGCGAGCGCGTCAATAGTCGGCGCGGCGCAGGGCACGCGTCATTTCGCGTAGCGAGCCATGGTTCCTTGGGAATGGGGTTTGCGTGAGCCGCCGCCATGCGCAGCCGTCACGCCCTCCTCGCTCTCATGGTGGCCGCGCTCGGCGCCGCCACGTTCGTCCAGATCCGCACCCGCGCCGCGGAGCGCGCGCATCGGGTACGTGGCGGTTTCCTTGACGTCGATGGCGCCCGGCTGCACTACCTCGAGCGCGGCAGCGGGCCGGCGCTGGTCCTCGTGCACGGCCTCGGCTCGATGATCGACGACTTCGTGCTCTCGGGACTCTTCGCCCGCGCGGCCGAGCACTATCGCGTCATCGCCTTCGACCGGCCCGGCTACGGCGGCTCGAGCCGGCCGCATCACCGACGCTGGACCCCGGCGGCGCAGGCGGAGCTGCTGCACACGGCGTTGCGCCGGCTGGACGTCTATTGCCCGGTGCTCTTCGGCCACTCCTTCGGTGCCAGCGTCGCGCTCGCGTACGCGCTGCGTTATCCGGTGGAGCGCCTGGTGCTCGCCTCGGGCCTGTACTACCCGACGCCGCGACTGGATGCGCCGCTCCTCGTTCCGCCGGCGATCCCGGTGCTCGGGACGCTCCTTCGCTACACCGTGTCGCCGCTCGTCGGACGCCTTGCGTGGCCGGCGTGGCTACGCCTGATCTTCGGACCGGCGCCCGTGCCGCGCCGCTTCCGCCAATTCCCGGCGTGGCTCGCGCTGCGGCCGGAGACGCTGCGCGCAATCGGCGAGGACGCTGCCTATCTGCTTCCTGCCGTGCACGCCATGTCGGCCAATTACAAAGGCGTGCGCATTCCTGCTGTGATCATCGCAGGCGCCGACGATCGCTATGTCAGCCCGCACGCGCATGCCGCACGCCTGCATCGCGAGATTGCGGGTAGTCAGCTGCTGCTCGTGCCAGGCGCCGGGCACATGGTGCACTACGCCGCTCCACAGGCACTGATGGAAGCGATCGGCGGCCAGAGCAATTTTCCGGACACCCGCGTGCTCGCGCCGCAGCGCGCCTGAACAGAACTGATTGTTCGTCCTAGAGCACGCCGGCGGTCTGGCGGGTGGGAGGCCGGGTGCGCGCGCGCGGCTCGCTCCTGCGATCCTGCGCTCGCCAGGCGTCGTAATCGGCGAGCACGACCTCGATGATCTTCAGGAGCTGCGCCCGCGGGATTTCCTCGCCGTCCAGCCACGCTTGCAGCCGCGTGGCGCTTACTCCGAGTCGCGCGCAAAGCAAGCGCGCCCCGCCGCAGATGGCGAGAGCGCGCTTCACCGCTTCACGCGCTGGGTCGTTCAGCTTCACTCTTCATAAGATCGGCCGAGGCGAGGCAAAGTTCGCGATGCCATTTGCTTGGCCGAGGGCTTTGTCCGTAAGTTCACCGACGAGCGTGGCGGTGCAGCGACTGGGCCACCGTGGTCTTCGGATCTGTCATCACTGCAAAGGGCGACGCCGCGCGCGGGTCAAGGCGCTGGCGTATTCGTGTGGCGTACTAGGTTACTTCGTCCCTCCGCTTGACGCGGCGTGCCGCGCGCATCGCCGCCTGGCGGCGATTTCGCTCGAGCGCCTCGACGCGCTTTTTTGCGATGAGCTGGTTGCCGAGCGCAACCAGGAGATCGCCGTGCACGACCGCCGTGCCGCAGGCGCGGCAGAGCAGCCGGCTGGTCATCTTGAGCGGCAGGTCGGCACGCGAGCGGCGAAACTGCGTGTGGCCACAGTGCTCGCAGCGCGCCACCAGGGTGCCGATATTGAACTCGAGAGCTTCATGCGAAGCCGCCGGCGCATGGCCCTCGCTTTGCGAATCGCTGGCGGGATCGCGCGCCTCCTTGGCGCTCACATAGCCGACCAGGGTCGTGAAGGCGCGCACCGGCATGTCGGCACGGCCGTCGCACCAGCGAAGCAGCGTTCCTTCCGGTACCCGCAGCAGACTGGCCAGGGACTGCGCGCTTCCTTCGAGCTCAAGCGCACGCGCCAGCGTGCGGGCAAAAACGTTGTCGCCCAATGGGGCTCCTTAAATCGAGACCAGCGGGGAATGAACGAACACGGCGGCATTCGCTGTCCCTGCACGAATGCTGCGCTACAGCCGCATGCCACGTTCTTTATTGCGTATTGGTGTCCATGCTTAGCGCGCGTGCAGTCGGTGTCAACGGCAACCGACGATCGGTGGGTCGTCGATACAGCGACCTGCTTACTGCGCAGCAGGCCGCAGCTAATGACGGCTCACGCGATCAGCCAGGCCGTCGCCAGCGCCCATAGCAGCACGGTGAGGCCCATGTGCCGGTCGTGCGCGAGCTCGTGCGACGTATCGGCGCCGGCGTGCCTCGCGTGCAGGAGGTACAGGTAGCGGAGGATGCCGTAGGCGACGAACGGGATCGTATAGATGAGGTTCTCCGTGTGGTGCACGCGCACGGTGCTCGGGCTCATGGTGTACAGGCTGTAGCTCATGAGCGCCGCCGCGGCGCAGATGCTGATCATCTTGTCGAGCATCGCCGGGTTGTAGTGCAGCAGCGCCTTGCGGTGGATCAGGAACTCGCTGCCGACGGCCATCAGCTCGGAGCGACGTTTGGTGAAGCCAAGGAAGAGCGTGAGGAAGAGGCTGCATACCAGCAGCCACTGTGAGGGCAGGATGCCAATCGCCAGCGTCCCGGCGAGGATGCGAAGGATGAAGCCGGCGGCGATGACGAACACGTCGAGGATGACGGTGCTTTTCAGTCGCAGCGAATAGGCGACGTTCATCGCGGCATAGGCGGCGATGATGAGCAGGACGAGCGGCCCCGCCGCGAGGCCGAGCCCGGCCGCAGACACGCCAAGGACGCCGGCGAGCGCGAGCGCGGCATTCGGCGACACGCGGCCGGAGGCGAGAGGCCGATTGCGCTTTTTCGGATGCACGCGGTCGCTCTCGCGATCGACGTAATCGTTGAGGATGTAGATCGTGCTCGCGGCGCACGAGAAAGCGGCCGCGGCGAGGAGCGCGCTCCTCACGAGCGGCGGCTGGTTCCACGCATGCCCGAAGAGCAGGCCGATGAACACGAAGCCGTTCTTGACCCACTGGTGCGGCCGCATCAGCTTGAAGAGCTCGCCCGGCGCGTTGGCCGCGCCTTCGTGGAACGGCCGGTAGTGCCGCTCGAGGCAGCGCTC
>JAEKLK010000290.1 GCA_019509895.1 Betaproteobacteria bacterium
CAAGGAGCACCACGACATCTGGTATCGAGAAGTGAAATCCGGGCAACGGGACGCCACCGGCGGTGCTGTGCCCGCGGGCGCGCCACACATGAAGGAGGGGAAGGGATGAAGACGCTGCTGGCTTTCCTCGCCGCGGGCGCGCTGCTCGGCGCGGCCGCCGGACTGCAGGCCAAGCTGCCGCCACCGCCGCCGAAGACCGACGCGGAAAAGAAGGCCGAGGCCGACAAGGCCGCCGCGTCCAAGGCGAAAGACGCCGCCGACCTGGACAAGGCGATCGACAAGGCGGTCGCCAACTACAAGCGCAACGCCGCGGCGACGGGCCGTAAGTAACGGGCCGCCTGGCCGCGTTGACTCTGGTGGTCAGCCTGCTGGGTGCCTGCCAGAGCCTGCGTGAGCCGCAGGGCCCGCGCGCCAGAGCCGACCTCGAGCCGACCAAGGGCAACACCACCACCGGCAAAGTCATGTTTACGCAGGTCGGCGACAAGGTGCGCGTGGTTGCCGACGTGAGCGGCCTGCGACCGAACCAGCAGCACGGCTTCCACATTCACGACGCGGGCGACTGCAGCTCGGGCGACGGCATGAGCGCCAAGGGCCACTTCAATCCCTACGGCAAGCCGCACGGCAATCCCGCCAGCCCCGATCATCATGCGGGCGACATGCTCGCCCTGCGCTCCGACGCAAGCGGCCACGCGCGCGTCGACACGACCCTCGACATCATCAGCGTCAATCCCGGCCCGGCGAGCGTCATCGGCCGCGGCCTCATCGTCCACGCCGATCCCGACGACTACACGACGCAGCCGACCGGCAACGCCGGCGCGCGTCTCGCCTGCGCGCTCATCAAGCCGAGTTAGGTCCCCGACTTGTGAGGAGGAGGGGTGGAAAGGGCGCCGCGAGGCGCCCTTTCTTTATCCGCGCTCAGCCGCCTTCGACGGCGACGAGCTTGCCGCGCGAAGCCTTCTGCCGCAGCTTGATGAGCGGCGCGTATTCCGCCGAGCGATACCAGCCGAGCAGCTTCTGCATATCGGGGAATTCGAGCACGACCAGGCGCTTGGGGGACCAGCCGCCTTCCAATGCCTCGACCTTGCCGCCGCGCACGATGAAGCGACCGCCATGCTTCTCCACCGTCGCGAGCACCTGCTTGCGGTAGTCGTCATAGCCTGCCGCATCCGTCACCTCGATTTCGCCGATCACGTACGCCGCCATGCGGCCTCCTAGCCGGGAAAGATGAATCGTAGCGCGACGCCGAGCGCCGCCATGACGATGACCAGCTCCACCAGCCCGCGATGCAGGCGAAAGGCGAGCAGCGCCGCCAGCGCCGCCAGCGCGGCCACCTGCAGGTGGATGGCGAGCGGATCGAATGCATACCAGCGAAGCGGCCCCGCGCGCATTTCGCTGACCGTGCCGAAGAGGACATGCAGCGCAAACCACACCGTGAGGTTCAGGATCACGCCAACCACCGCGGCGGTGATCGCGGCGAGCGCGCCCGAGAGCCGCGGGTTGCTGCGCAGCTGCTCGACGAAGGGCGCGGCGGCGAAGATCAGCATCATCGGCGGCACGAACGTCACCCAGGTGGTGAGCGCTGCGCCGACGATGCCGGCGCCGAGCGGCGCGAATGGCGCCGGATCGCGATAGGCGGCAAGGAAGCCGACGAACTGCGTGACGAGGATCAGCGGCCCGGGCGTAGTCTCGGCGAGGCCGAGGCCGTCCACCATCTCCGGCGCGCTCATCCAGTGGTAGGTCTCGACCGCCTGCTGCGCCATGTAGGCGAGAAGCGCATAGGCACCGCCGAAGCTCACCACCGCCAGCTTGGAAAAGAAAAGGCCGACGTCGACGAGCACATGGCTCCCGCCGAGGACCAGCGCCGCTGCGGCGACCGGCAGCCACCAGAGCGCAAGCCCGCTCACGATCGCGAGCGCCGCATGGCGCCAGCGGCCCGGCACGGGCACCGCCGGTGGTGCCGCGGTTCGCGCGCTGGAATAGAAGCCGGCGAGCCCCGCGGCGACCACGATCAGCGGGAACGGCAGGGCGAAAAAGAAAATGGCGATGAAGGCGAGGGCCGCGACGCCGACGAGAAAACGCGTCTTTAGCGCGCGGCGGCCGATGCGAACCAGCGCCTCGATGACGATGACCAGGACCGCCGCCTTGATGCCGAATAGCGCGCCCTCGACCGCCGGAATGCCGCGCCCCAGGGCGTAGAGGACGCTCAGGCCGAGCATGACGAGTGCGCCGGGCAATACGAACAGGATGCCCGCGGCGAGGCCGCCGCGCGTGCCGTGCAGCAGCCACCCGGCGTAAGTGGCGAGCTTCTGCGCCTCGGGTCCGGGCAGCAACACGCAGAAATTGAGCGCGTGCAGGAAGCGGCTCTCGTCGATCCATTTCTTCTCGTCGACCAGCACGCGATGCATGATCGCGATCTGGCCGGCGGGTCCGCCGAAGCTGATGAAGCCGAGCTTGAGCCAGAAGCGCAGCCCCTCGGCGAACGAGATCACCGTCTAGGCGAGGGCCCCGCCGCAGGAACTGCCGGCGCCGGCGGTACAGCCGAAGCAGTGGCGCCCCGTGACGATCGAGCGCGCGCCGAGCTTCTGCGGGTCGAAATCGCGGAGGTGCGCCGCACGCCCGTCCGGGGTGCGCGCATCGAGCTCGAGCATCTGGTTGAAGTCGCAGTCGTAGATCCGCCCATCCCAGCCGACCGACAAGGTGTTGCGGCACATCAGCCCTTGCACGGTGCCCGGGTTGTAGGCGTTCACCAGGATCTCCATGTAGCGCTCGAGGTTGCCGGAGGTCTGCAGCCACTCGAGGAAGCGGGAGATCGGCATGTTGTTAAGTGCGACCAGCGCGTCGAAGGTCACGCCGTGGTTCGCCACCAGGCCTTCCTTCCAGTCGCGCTCCATCGACTTCTGGTCGCCCGCGAGGAAGGCGCCGACGGGGTTGTGCATCAGCGTGAGCCGCAGGCGCGGGTCGCCCTTGCCGTAGCCGGCCGAGTTCAGGCGACGCAGCGCCTCGATCGACTTCTCGAACGTGCCGGCACCGCGCTGTACGTCGGTGTTGCGTTTGCGGTAGTGGGGAAGCGAGCAGACGATCTCAACGCCGCGCGCAGCGAACCATTCCGGCAGGTCGCGGCACGGTCCGGTGAGGAGCACCGTGAGGTTGCAGCGATCCATCACATGCTTGCCCCGCCCGATGCAGGCATCGACCAGATAGCGGAACTGCGGGTTGAGCTCCGGCGCGCCGCCCGTGATGTCCACCGTCCTGGCCGCCGTCCGGTCGAGCGCGGCGAGGCAGAGATCGACCGTCTCGCGGGTCATCATCTCCGCGGTGCGGTCCGGCCCGGCGTCGACGTGGCAATGCCGGCAAGTCATGTTGCACAGCTTGCCGACGTTGATCTGGAAGATCTCGATCGACGCCGGCCGCAGCGTGCCCGCGGCGTCGGCGAAATTGCGCAGCGGCAGCCGCGCGAGCGTCTGCACCTGCTCGCGTGTCGAGGCGAGCGGCGAGCCGCGCGAGACGAGCGAGGTGGTCGCCCGCGGACCGCTCAGCTTTTCGGTCTCGGCCGCGCCCACGCTATGCCATCACCTGCTTGTGCACGTGCTCGAGCATCTGCACGCCGTGCACGAGCGACGCGCCGCCGCGGATCGCGGCGGCCACGTGCAGCGCCTCGGTCATCTGCTCGAGATCGGCGCCCTGCTGCAGCGACTCTTTCGAGTAGGCGTCGATGCAATAGGGGCATTGCACCACCTGCGCCACGGCGAGCGCGATGAGCGCCTTCTCCCGCGCCGAGAGCGCGCCGGGCTTGAACACCTCGCCGTACCAGGCGAAGAACAGCTCCGCGAGCTTCGGATTGCCCTCGGCGATGCTCGGAAATTGCGGCAGGTGCTCGGGCTTGTAGTAAGTCTCCATGGGGTCTCCGTTCGAACCAGCGGATGGGCCATGTTAAGGCCCCCGCGCATTTTTGTTTATTCCCGCCGACACGCGCTACTCTTGCGCATATGGCGGCGATTGCGGAAGGGCTGCGGCGCGTGCTCGAGCTCGACCGCGAGCTGTGGCACATCGTCGCACTGAGCCTGGAGGTGAGCCTCTCTGCAGTGCTGATCGCCACCGCGCTCGGACTGCCGCTCGGCGCGCTGCTCGCGGTCAAGCGCTTTCCCGGTCGCCGTACGCTGATCGTGCTGCTCAACGCGCTCATGGGCCTGCCGCCGGTGGTGGTTGGCCTGCTCATCTATCTCCTGCTGTCGCGCGCGGGGCCGCTCGGTCCGCTCGGCCTGCTTTTCACGCCGGGCGCGATGATCATTGCCCAGTCGGTGCTGGTGCTGCCGATCATCGCGGCGCTCTCGCGCCAGGCGCTGGAAGACGCGTGGCGCGAGTACGAGGAGCAGCTTCGCTCGCTCGGCGCGCGCGAGCTCGCCGCCGGGCTGACGCTCCTCTGGGACGCGCGCTTCTCGCTCGTCACGGCCGTGCTCGCGGGCCTCGGGCGCGCCGCGGCCGAAGTCGGCGCCGTCATGATCGTCGGCGGCAACATCGACGGCGTGACGCGCGTCATGACCACGGCGATCGCGCTCGAGACGTCGAAGGGTGACCTGCCGCTCGCGCTCGGCCTGGGATTCGTGCTGATTGCGCTGGTCCTCGCGTTCAACGCCGCGGCGCAGCTCGTCAAGGAAACGGCCGAGCGCCGCTTCGGCTGATGGCCGCCTCCATCCTGCCGCTCGCCCTGGAGGAGGTGGGCTACGCGCCGCGCGGCCAGACGCTGATCGACGGCGTCTCGCTCGAGATCGGCGCCGGGCCGAGCACCATCATCCTGGGCGCCAACGGTGCCGGGAAAAGCGTGCTCATGCGCTTGATGCACGGCCTGCTCGCACCGAGCACGGGGCGGGTGCGCTGGAACGAGCCGGACGCCGCGAGCCTGCGCCGGCGCCAGGCGATGGTTTTCCAGCGGCCGGTGATGCTGCGCCGCTCGGCGCTCGCCAATGTGATCTACGCGCTGAAACTCGCCAACATCCCGGCGGGCGAGCGCGAATCGCAGGCGCTGGCGGCGCTTGACGAAGTGGGGCTGCGCCATCTCGCGCACCGGCCCGCGCGCGTACTATCGGGCGGCGAACAGCAGCGCCTCGCGCTGGCGCGGGCCTGGGCACTGCATCCGGAGGTGCTGTTTCTGGATGAGCCGACCGCCAACCTCGATCCCGCGGCGGCGCGCGAAATCGAAACGGTCATCAAGGCGTTCGACGCCGCCGGAACGAAGATCGTCATGGCGACTCACAACCTGGGACAGGCGCGGCGCGTGGGGGACGAGGTGATCTATCTTCAGGCTGGCCGCGTGATGGAGCGCGCAACAATCGAATCGTTCTTCGCCCGCCCGGCGACCGCCGAGGCGGCCGCGTTCGTGAAAGGAGAATTGCCCTGGGTTTGATCCGTAGCGCGCTCGTCGCGCTGGCATTCGCCGGCGCCGTGCAGGCACAGGACAGGTTCATCACCGTCGCTTCCACGACCTCGACCGAGCAGTCGGGTCTCTTCAGGCATCTGCTGCCGATCTTCGAGAAGAAGACCGGCATCCGGGTGCGCGTCGTCGCCGTAGGCACCGGCCAGGCGCTCGACATCGGCCGTCGCGGCGATGCCGACATCTGGAAGCTCGCCGGCATCGACATCGGAAGAGAGAAGGGCGCCTGGTACCGTGACACGGGCCAGGGCATGGGGCCGGCGCTCAACACCGCGGCGGCGATGAACGCCTACATCCTCTCGGACCGGGGCACGTGGCTATCCTTCAAGAACCGCGGCGAGCTCGCCATCGCCGTCGAGGGCGACCGGCGGCTCTACAACCAGTATGGCGTGATGCTGGTCAATCCGGCGCGCCATCCGCATGTGAAGGCGGCGATCGGCCAGACGTTCATCGACTGGCTGCTGTCGATGGAAGGACAGCAGGCGATCGCCGACTACAAGATCAACGGCGAGCAGCTTTTCTTTCCGAACGCGAACTAGGCGTAGCCGACACTGTGGCGATCGATCGCCACCGACTTGACGAGCGCGTACACGCGCTTGCCGGGCGCGAGGCCGAGCTTGTCGACCGACTTGCGCGTGATGCGCGCGACGATGCGGTTGTGCCCGAGTGCCACGGCCACGTCGACACCCGCGCCCTGCGGCTGTCCGAGCTCGACGACGACGCCCTCGAGCACGTTGAGAAAGCTCGCATCGGCAGGGCGCGAGAGCGCTAGCGACACATCCCGCGAGCGGATGCGCAGCCGCAAGCGCGCGCCCACCAGCGCCTCGACATCGGGCGCGTAGAGCTCTCCGCCCTCGAACACGAGGCGCGTGAGGCCGTAGTCGAGATCGTGCGCCGCGACCGCCGCCTCGATCACCGCGCCGGCTTCGAAGCGGCCGAGGTAGGGCCGCAGATCGAGCCGCGAGGCGAGCTCCGCCACCGGTCCGGCCGCCACCGTTCTGCCTTCCGATAGCAGGACCATCGTATCGGCGAGCCGCACGACCTCGTCGATCGCGTGGCTCACGTAAACGATCGGGATACCGATTTCGTCGCGCAGCCGCTCGATGTAGTAAAGGATCTCGCCCTTGCGGCCGGCGTCGAGCGACGCCAGCGGCTCGTCCATGAGGAGCAGGCGTGGGTTCGCGAGCAGCGCGCGGGCGATGGCGACGCGCTGGCGCTCGCCCCCCGAGAGGCTCGGCGTGCGCCGCGCGAGCAGCGCGCCCAGACCGAGCATCTCTACCGTGTGCTCGAAGCCGGGCGCGTGCAACGACGCCGGCGCACGTGAGCGCGCATATTCCAGGTTCCGTCGCACGGAAAGGTGGGCAAAGAGGCTCGCCTCCTGGAACACGTAGCCACAGGCGCGCTTGTGCGGCGGCACGAAAATTCCGCGCCCCTCGTCCTGCCAGCATTCATCGTCGAATGCGACGTGTCCGTCATTCGCGCGCGTCAGGCCGGCGATACAGCGGAGCGTCGTCGTCTTGCCCGAGCCCGATGCGCCAAAGAGCGCCGTGAGCCCGCGCGGGGGCGCCGCCAGATCGACGTCGAGGCGCAGTTGCTCGCGCTCGAGGCGCAGGCGCGCGCGCAATCCGCTCATGAGGCGCGGCGCATCGGCAGCCTTCCGTAGACGGCGAGCAGGACGAGGAACGAGAAGGCGAGCATGCCCGCGGCAAGCCAGTGTGCCGGGGCGTACTCGAGCGCTTCCACGTGGTCGTAGAGCGCGACGGACAGTACCCGCGTCGCGCCCGGGATGTTGCCGCCGATCATCAGCACGACGCCGAACTCGCCCACGGTGTGGGCGAAGCCGAGGATCGTCGCGGCGACGAAGCCCGGGCGCGCGAGCGGCACCGCAACGCTGAAAAAGCGGTCAAGCGCCCCGGCACCCAGCGTCGCCGCCACCTCCAGCGGCCGCTCGCCGAGCGCTTCGAACGCCGCCTGCAGCGGCTGCACGACGAAGGGCAGCGAGTAGATCACCGAGCCGACGACCAGGCCCGCGAAAGTGAAGGGCAGCACGCCGAGGCCGAGCGAGCGGGTGAGCTCGCCGATCGGCCCGCCGGGACCCAGGGCGACGAGCAGATAGAAGCCGAGCACCGTCGGGGGCAGGACCAGCGGCAGCGCGACCAGGGCGCCGAGCGGCCCTTTGAGCGGCGAGCGCGTGCGCGCGAGCCACCAGGCGAGCGGCGTGCCGAGCAGAAGCAGGAGCACCGTCGTGGTCGCCGCAAGGCGTAGCGTCAGCCAGACGGCGAGCCAGTCACTCACGGCAGCTCGTAGCCGTAGCGGGCGATCAACCCGCGGG
This sequence comes from Betaproteobacteria bacterium, assembly GCA_019509895.1. Classification (GTDB taxonomy): domain Bacteria; phylum Pseudomonadota; class Gammaproteobacteria; order Burkholderiales; family SG8-39; genus SCGC-AG-212-J23. Next base: position 7,761 of record JAEKLK010000290.1, read on the forward strand.
CGGCGCTGCTCCTGAGGAATTCGAGGAACTCGCGCGCCGCCTGGTTCGCCTCGCCGTGAGCGAGCAGCACCGCGTCTTGGCGGATCGGCGCGTAATGCGATTGCGGCACCAGCCATGCCGAGCCGCCGGGCGGCGCCGATTGGCGCAGCTGCGACAGCGCGACGAAACCCAGCTCGGCGTTGCCGCTGGCGACGAACTGGAAAGCCTGCGCAATGCTCTCGCCCATGACGATGCGCCCCTCGAGCGCCGCGCGCACGCCAAGCTTCTGCATCGCCTGCTCGGCGGCCCGGCCGTAGGGCGCGAGCTTCGGATTCGCCATGGCGAGGCGCTTGAAGGCGCCCGTGGCGAGCACCTTGCCCTCGCCGTCGACCAGGCCTGTCTGCGGGCTCCAGAGCACCAGCTTGCCGATGGCGTAGGTGAAGGGCGCCCCCGGCGCGCGCTTCTCCTCGGCGAGGCGCTGCGGCGTGTCGTGATCGGCAGCGAGCAGCACGTCGAAAGGCGCGCCGTTGCGGATCTGTGCGTAGAACTTGCCGGTCGAGCCGGTGCTCAGCCGCACCGTGTGGCCGTTTCGCTGCTCGAACTGCGCCGCCAGGCGCTGCGCCGGAGGGCCACGGCGAGGAGCAGGAAGGAGGCGAAGAGCTGCACGGCTCCGATATACTTGCCGAACTATATCGGCATGGCAACCATCGCTCTCGCCATCCGTCTGGCGCTCGGCAAAGGCGCGGCCTTCGGCCCGGGCAAGGCGGCGCTCCTGCAAGGCATCCGCGAGACGGGGTCTATCGCCGCTGCCGGGCGGCGCATGAAGATGAGCTACAGCCGCGCCTGGGGCCTCGTCGAGCAGATGAACCACCAGTTCCGCGAGCCGCTGGTCGACTCGACCAAGGGCGGGGCCGCGCGCGGCGGCGCCGCGCTCACGGCGCTCGGCGAGGACGTCCTGAAGCGTTATCGCCGGCTCGAGGAGAGCGCCGCGCGAGTGGCGGCCCCGGACCTGGCGGCATTGCGCCGGGTGGCGCGATGAGAGTCTTCGGCTTCGCCGGCTGGTCGGGCAGCGGCAAAACGACGCTCATCGAGAAGCTGATCCCGCGCTTCGCCGGGGCCGGGCTGCGCGTCTCGCTCATCAAGCATGCGCACCACACCTTCGACGTCGACCAGCCGGGCAAGGATTCCTACCGGCACCGCCACGCCGGCGCAGCCGAAGTGCTGGTGACGTCTTCGCGCCGCTTGGTTCTCATGCACGAGCTGC
>JAEKLK010000291.1 GCA_019509895.1 Betaproteobacteria bacterium
CATCCACATGGCGCTAGCCCGGGTTCGGTGGTGTCGTCTCGACCGTGCGCGCGCCGCCGTCGCGTCGCAGCAGGGCCGGCTGGCCATGCTGCAGGTTGTCGAACTTGGTGGCGATCACGTCGTCGGTCGGCTGCAGGCCCGAGAGCACTTCCACGAGATGCGCGCGCTCGTCGCGCGTGCCGAGCGACACCGGCCGGCGCTCCAGTCGCTTGCCGGCGACCAGCCACACATAGCTCTGCGCGCCTTCGCCGCGAATCGCAGCCTCGGGCAGTGCCTGTGTCTCGCGCTCGGCGGCAAGGGTCAGGCGCACGCGCGCGAACATGCCGGCCTTGAGGAGCGAATTTTCGTTCGCGAGCGACACATAGACATTGATGGCGCGCGTGCCCGGCTCGGCGCTCGGGTTGATACGCTCAACCTTGCCGGCGAACGTATGCCCGGGCAGGCCTTCGATGCCGACACTCGCCAGCATGCCGGGCGCGATGCGCGCCACGTCGCCGATCGACGCCTGCGCCATCACCTCGAGGTCCGACAGGTCGACCAGCTGCAGCAGCGGCGTGTCGAAGCTCAGCTTCTCGCCCGGTTGCACGTAGCGTTTCGCCACTATGCCGCTGATCGGTGCGCGCACGATCGCGTCGTTCAGCATGATCTGCGTCTGCTCGAGCTGCGCCTTGGCGAGCTGCACCGCCGCGAGCTTCGCCTGGTAGGAGCCTTCCGAAGCATCGAATGCATTCTGCGAGATGAAGTTCTGCTTCAGGAGCTCGCGGTTGGAATTGCGCGTGCGCTCGGCCGTGACGAAGTCCGCCTGGGCCGAGGCGACGGCGGCGGTGCGCTCGGCGAACTGCGCGCGCAGTTGCGCGGTGTCGAATTCGGCGACCGTCTGGCCGGCGCGCACGCGGTCGCCTTCGCGCACCAGCACGCGCTTCACCTCGGCGGCGACCTTTGCGCGCACGGTGGCCTGGGACATCGCCTGCACCGTGCCGGGCAATTCGGTCTCGACCGAGAGCCGCCGGCGTTCGAGGCGGACGATGTCGGCGGCGGCGAACTCGAGCGCCGGCTTGGCGCTCTTTCGGTCGGCTTCTTCCTGCGCATTGCGCCGATGCACCGTCAGCGCGCCGGCGGCGACGATCGCCGTCACCGCCAGCACCGCTCCGATCCACCACCCGCGCGCGCTGGTTTTCATCCCCGGGCGAATTATCCGCGCTCGCGGGGCCGCTTTCGCGCTTCGCGCGACCAAGCGCGTTTCAAGCGGCGCGAATCGCCGCCCGCGCCGACGAAACGGCTATTCGCGGTCGCTGAGCACGCGCACGGCGCGATAGTAGGCGACGATCGCGATCGCCTGGAGCACGTGGTAGAGGTCGTTGTGGTTGAAGTGCCGGTGCAGGTCGAGGCCGCTCGCCTGCACCAGGCCGGCGACGATGGAGAGCGCCACCCCGGCCAGAATCGGCCGCGAACCGGGCTCGCCCCAGCGGAGGGCGTGCAGCAGCCCGACCACGACGAAGGCCGTAGCGGTGTCCGCCACCACCCAGATGAACCGGTCGTCGCCCCACACGCATGCCCCGAACGCCAGCAGCTTGGCCGCCGCGAGGCCGAGGAGCGCGCTGCGCGCGCGGCCCGCGGTCGTCGCAAAGGCGCTTCCCGCGAGCATGGCGGCGCTGGCAGCGCCCACCGCGAGGAGGGTCGGCCGCCATAGCGCCTCGAGGGCAAAGCCGTGGTGGCTTCCGCCGAGGGCAGCGCCGAGCGCCAGCGCCACGAAGGCGACGCCCCACCATCGGCGGCAGCTATGCCCCGCCGCATGTCGGAGTGCCAGCACGCCGGCGCCGCCCGTCACCAGCGCGAGCAGGTAATCGGTGGCGAGCGTCATCGGCTCGCTGATCACGTGGGCCTCAGTGCATGCACGACCAGCTCCCCGCGCGCGAGCGGCAGCTCAGGATGCATGGCGGCGAGGTCGGCCCACTCGCGCAGCTCGAAGCCGAGGCCGGCAAGCAGCGCGCCGAGCTGCTCGCGGCGCACGGCCGAGCGGAACGGCTCCCGCCACAGCGCGAGGATGGCGCGCTCCACCCAGGTCGCGTTATGGAAGCGGACGGCGCCCTCTGCCGCCGGCTCCATGACGGTGAAGACCAGCTCGCCGCCCGCGGCTTGCAGCCGGTGTACCGCGGCAAGAAGCGCGGCGGTTTCCTCACCGGTGAGGTACATGAGCAGGCCTTCGACCACGAACACCGAGGGCTCGGGCCCGAGCGCCCCGGCGAGCGCGCTCACGAGCGGCGTGCGCGCGAGGTCGGCGGCGACGAAGCGCACGTTCGGCGACGCCGCCAGCGCGGCGCGCTTCACCGCCTGCGTCGCCGGATGGTCCACCTCGGTGAAGCGCAGCGCCGGGAATTCGCGCGCGAGGCGCAGCGCGAGGGTGTCGTAGCCGGCGCCGATCACCACGACGCGGCGGGCGCCGCGCGCGAGCGCGCTTCGCACCGCATGCTCGATCCAGCGCTTGCGAAGCATGAAATGCAGGCACAGGCCCGGAACGGTGGCGCGCTCGATGGCGCGGGCGAGAGCCGGCATGCGAGTGAGCCAGCGCTGGGCGCCGGTCAGGCAACGCTCGCACAGCACGGTCCCGCCGGGCGGCACGTACTGCGCGAAGCGCGCATCGCGCGCCGTCAACACCGTCGCCATGGCGATCAGCGTGGCGGTCGAGCTCGGCCGGTCGGCGCGCACGCGCTAGCCGCTCACTTCTCCAGGAACATCTTCTTGTAGTGGCGATACCAGTCGCTCTGGAAAATCTCGGCCGGGTCGTACTTGCGCTTGAGCTTCAGGAAATCCTCGAACTGCGGGAAGGCGGCTTCCACCTGGCGCTTGAGCGCGTAGCGGTGATAGGTCGGGTAGTAACTGCCGCCGTGGCGCAGGCCGATGTCGATCAAGGCGCGAAACGCGTCCGAGGCGCGGATCACGGAGCTCGAGGTGCGCTCGACGTGCAGGTTGAAGATCACGCACGCGTACGGCTTCTTCGCCCAGGCCAGGAAGCTTTCGCGGTCCTGCTCGATCAGGCGCACCGTACCGTAGACGACCTCGGTGCGCTGCGAGAGCGCATAGGCGCGCACCGCGGCCATGAACGATTCGAGCGCGTCGCGCTCGCAGTAGATCTCGGTGATCACCTCATTGGCGCGGTTGGCGGCGCCCATCCGCTGGTCGATGGCGCGGTGATAGTTCTCCGGATAGACGCTCATCTGGTGCTCGTCGGACCAGTAGAGCTGTCCGTTCGTGGACAGGTAGTAGTCGGCGTAGCGCTTGAAGGCGGCGGACTTGTTTGCGTGCGCGAGGTAGAGGAGCTCGGTCCAGTCCTTCTCGGCGAGTTCGCGCCGTCCCGGGACCGGCACGCGCCCGGCCTCGACCGGCCGGTAGCAGGCGAAAACGCCGCGGCGCAGGAAATCGGGCGACGCTTCGTCGATCGCGTACTGGAAGTCGCCGTACAGGTAGCCCGCGGCGATGCGCTCGGCAAAGGCGAGCGGCAGGCCGTCGATCGTGCGTACCTCGACCACGCGCTCGAGCAGGCGCCGCGGGACGAGGCGCAGCGTCACCGAGTAGATGACGCCGAAAAGGCCGTAGCCGCCGATCGCCAGGCTGAAGAGCTCCGCGTTCTCGGTGCGGCTGCAATTGAGGAGCCGCCCGCGCGCGTCGAGCAGCTTGATCGACTCGACATCGCCGATGATCGGCGGCAGCGTCAGGCCGCGTCCGTGCGCGTTGGCCGCGAGCGAGCCGCCGAGGGTCATGCTATCGGCGCCGGTCTGCTTCTGGTTGAAGGCCCATTTGCGCTCGCCGAGCTGCACATTGCTCAGCACCTCGAGGAGCTGCGGCCACTGCATGCCGGCCTCCACCTCGAGCAGCGCGCGCTCGGGGTCGAAACTGAGCAGCGTGTTGAGCCGCCGCGTATCGACCAGCACGCCGTCGGTGGCGAAGGCCTGCGAGCCCATCGAATGGCGTCCGCCGGCGATGCACAATGCGCGCTTTTCGCTCACCGCGAGGCGCAGGGCGGCGCGCAGGCCGTCCAGGCCCTCGGGCTGCACGATGCGGTTGACATAGGTCGCCGAGAGCTGGCCGTGGACGTCGTTGACCAGGATGCCCTCGGGCTTCTTCTGCGCCCAGGTGCGTGCGGCCGGCCAAAGCGCACCGGCGGCGGGCCAAAGGGCGCCGGCAGCGGCAAGGCGCAGGAAATCGCGGCGATGGTGCATCGGCTCCCCCCGTGTTTTGCCGCATTCTAGAATGCAGCCATGCAAGCCGAAATCACCTACACCCGCGACAGCGGGGAAAAACTTGTCAACGAGACGTTCGGGCCGAACAACATCCGTCGGCGTACGAGCGGAAGTGAAGAAAGGCATCGCGTCGAGATCGCAAATGGCCGCGAGTCGCGCGAGCTCGCTCTCGACGCGAATGGCTTCGTGCTGGTCGAGCACCGCACCGCCGTGAAGAATTTCTTCGATCCCGACGAGCTGAAGCGCGTCTATTACCCCGAAGTCGAGGCGCTTATCCGGCGCGTTTCGGGCGCCCAGCGCGTCGTGGTGTTCGACCATACGCTGCGCTCGGGCGACGAGGGCGAGCGCGAGCAGAAGCTCATCCGCGAGCCGGTGCTATCGGCGCACAACGACTACACCGAATGGTCCGGACCGCAGCGCGTGCGCGACCTGCTGGGCGAGGAAGCCGAGCGCTTGCTCGAACGGCGGTTCGCCATCGTCCAGGTGTGGCGGCCCGCCTATGCGAGCGCGGCGGAGCGACTGCGCGCCAATCCGCTCGCGATGGCCGACGCCCGCTCGGTCGCGCCCGAGGACCTGCTCATCGCCGAGCGTCGCTATCCGAACCGCGTCGGCCAGACCTATCGCCTGAAGTACAACCCGGGCCACCGCTGGTTCTACTTCCCCGAGATGCGTCGCGACGAGGCCATCGTCTTCAAGGTGTACGACTCGGCGAAGGATGGCCGAGCGCGCTTCACGCCGCACACCTCTTTCGAGGATCCCGGCACGCCGCCCGGCGCACCGCCCCGGCAAAGCATCGAAGCGCGCTCGCTCGCCTTCTTCTAAATGGTGACAGTCACCAATTAGAAATGGTGACTGTCACCATTTATCGCTGCGGCCGCCTCGGCTTTCGCGCGAGGATGAAGAATAGCGAGCCAAGCCCGGCCATGAGCGCGAGGATCGTGAAGCCGGTGCGGTAGTTGCCTGTGAGGTCGGCGAAGATGCCGGCGATCATCGGGCCGCCGACCTGCCCGACGACGATGATCATGAGCGACAGGCCGAGGATCATGCCGATGGCGCTCCGGCCGAAGTAATCAGCGCGCAGCGCCTGCATGAACGGGCCGCGCAGGCCCCAGGCGCCGCCGTGCAGCACGGCGAAGGCGATGACCATGAGCGTGTTGATCGCATAGGTGAGCAGAAGAAGGCCGGTCATGTGCATCAGCATGCACGCCGCGGCTATCAGCCGCTTCTTGTAGCGGTCGCCGATCAGCCAGCCGATGCCGACGCCGCCGATCTGCGAGAGCGTGAGCAGCGTGTAGACGAAGGCGGCCTGCTCGACGCTGTAGCCGAGCCCCTGGTTCATGTGCGTGATCGAGTGGACGCTCACTGCATGCACGCGCCGTGAAGTCGCGTTCGTGCGTGAGCGCGTGGATCTCCTGCGTGGTTTCCGGCGTCTTGGGCGGCAGGCCGTCGACCGTGAGGCCGTGGTCCTCGGGACGGCGCCGCATCACCATCGCGAGCGGCAGGCCGACGACGATCGCGATCACGCCCGAGCCGAAGGCGGTCGCGCGCCAGCCGACGGTCTGCAGCGACCAGGCGACCAGCGGCACCGAGATGCCGCCGAGCGCAAGGCCGATCGACATCGAGGAGAGCGCCCGCGCGCGCCAGCGCTCGAACCAGTTGATGAGCGCGATGTTGACCGGGAAGAAGCCGCACAGGCTCGAGCCGAGTGCGATCACCAGGAATGCCGCATAGAAGGTGGGCAGCGTGTCGGTCTGGGAAAGCAGCATCAGCCCGAGGCCGAAGACCAGGATGCCGACGCGGATCATGCCCTGCGGGCCGAAGCGGTCGATGAACCAGCCGAGCACCGGTCCGAGGATCGCGCCTTCGAGCTGCTGCAACGCCGCCGCGCCGGAGAGCGCGGTCTTGCTCCAGCCGCGCTCCGCCTGCAGCACCGCCACGTATGCGCCGAACGATTGCGTCATCAGCCCGGCCTGCAGGAACTGCATCGCCGAGCCGGCGGCGACCATGTACCAGCCATAAAACAGGCGGCGCGGCGGCGCCGCCGTAGAATCGCCTCCGTTCCTTTCGGAGTTCTTATTCATGACCATCTCAATGTATCAGGCTTCCGCGCCGCGCTTCGCCAACACGCTGCGCAACCTCTCGGCGATCCTCGACAAGGCCGAAGCGCATTGCGCGGCGAAGAAGATCGAGCCTCAGCCGCTGACGACCTTCCGGCTCTTTCCCGACATGTTCCCGTTCACGCGGCAGGTGCAGATCGCCTGCGACACGGCGAAAGGCGCGGTGGCGCGTCTCGCCGGCGCCGACATCCCGAAGCACGAGGACACCGAGCAGACCTTCGCCGAGCTCAAGGCGCGCATCGCCAAGACCGTCGATTTCATCGAGTCGGTGAAGCCCGAGCGCATCGACGGCTCGGAGGAAAAGGAGATCGTGCTACCGATGCGCAGCGGCGAGCGCCGCTTCAAGGGGATGCAGTACCTGCTCGGCTTCGCCTACCCGAACTTCTACTTCCACGTCACCACGGCGTACAACATCCTTCGCCACAACGGTGTCGACATCGGCAAGCAGGACTTCATCGGCAAGCCGTAGCGTCCCTATTTATTGCTTGAACGGGGCGCCGAGGCGCTCGCACTGCTCGCGCGCGTACTTCGAGCCGATGATGCTCGAGTCGTCCGGGCCGCCGTTGACGTGCACGATCTTCTCCTCCCGCAGGATGAAGCTCATCGGGTAGAAGCCGTTGTAGGCGCCCTGCTTGTTCTTGTCGTTCACCCAGACGCACACGCCCCAGCCGTACTGCTCGCCGCGCACCGGTGTGCCGCGCTGGTAGAGGACCTTGGGCTCGGTGCGGAATTCGACGATCGCGTCCTTTGGATCGGTGAGCCGCAGCTTCAGATAGCTGCGAATCTCGTCCTGGTAGTTCACCGGCTTCGGGCCGTAGTTGGCCGTCTCCATCTCCTGCTTCGTGACGGTGGTGTCGCAGCCGGCGATGGCGGCTAGCGTGAGGGCGAGGGTGACGAGGCGTTTCATCGGCGCTCCTTGGCAATATCGGCGAGAAGCTCGGCGGTTTCCCGCGGCATCGAGACGTGAGGATAGTGATGCGTCGGTAGCTCGTGGTAGCGCCAGGCGCGGTCGTTTCGCACGCGCTCGGCGAACGGCGCAAAGCTGGTCGGCGAATATCCGCTGCAGAAGATGTATGCGCGAGCGCCGCGATATCGATCTTTCAGCGCGAGCGGCTCGCTGAAGCAGCCGCGCGGCTGTGGATCGCGCCGGCCGTCGAACCAGGCGATCTCCGCCGCGTCGCGCAAGCCCTGGCGCTCGGGCGCGAGCGGCGGTATCTGCCAGCCTTCGGCCGGGAAGGCCGAGCGCACGGCGCTTGGCAGTAGGTCGATCAGCGACTGCCCGGCTTGCGGCACGAAGGCATCGAGATAGACGAGCGTGCGGATGCGTTCCGGCGCTCGCTCGGCTACGCCAGTCACGACCATGCCGGCGTAGCTGTGCCCGACGAGCACGACATCGTCGAGGCGCTGGTAGCGCAGGCATTGCAGCACGTCGGTGATGTGCATGGAGAGGTTCACTGCCGGCGAAGCAAGGTGCGAGCGCTCGCCGATGCCGGTGAGCGAGGGCGTGTGCACATCGTGACCGGCCTGGCGCAGGAGCGGCGCCAGGCGCGACCACATCCAGCTGCCGCCCCAGGCACCGTGGACCAGGAGGAACGTCAGGAGCTCTTCTGCGCCTTGAGCATGCCGGACAGGTCGACCTCGTCCAGCTTGACGGCCGCCTTGCGGCGCGCCTCGATCTCGGCCTTCTTGCGCGGCGTCTCGTTGGAGGCTTCCTCGAAGGCGTCGGCAAGCTTGAAGCTGAACGTGGCGAGCGCCTTCGCATCGGGCTTCCGCTGCTCGGTGCCGGCAAGCGTGCCGTAGACGCGCGCGGAGAGCGCGATGAAGATGCGCTCGGCCAGATCGACGTAGGGATCTTTGGCTGCCGGCGCGGCCGACGCCTTGGCGGAGGCTTGGCTCATGGCGCGAGTCTACTCCGAACTTCCGTTTCGTCCTCGGTAAGAGTGCGCTTCAGCTGGTCGCGCAGCTCGTTGGAGACGATGACGTGCGCCGCCGCGGACTCCTTGTGCACGGCGTAGAGCTTCGCCTGCACCACGTGGTCGTGCTCGGCAAAGGCGCGCGCCGCGCGCTGCGCGCGCTCAGGGTCCTGCGTCATCACGGCGAGCGCCGTCTCGCCGAGCTTGAGCGCCGAGAGCCAGGTCTCGCGCTCGATCAGCTCGACGCCGGAGTCTCGCAGCGTGAACATGTGCCGCATGTCGCGCGCCCGGGCAATGATGCGCAACCGGGGGAAATGGGTGCGCGCCGTTTCCGCGAGGCGCGTGATCGCTTCCGGATTGTCGAGCGCGATGACCAGCAGGTCGGCGCTTGCGCCGCCTGCGGCGTGCAGCAGATCCAGGCGCGTCGCATCGCCGTAGAAGACGCGGAAGCCGAACTTCCTCAGGCCCTCGACCGCGTCGGGGTCGTCGTCGAGCACGGTCGGCTGAAAACCGCTTGCATTCAGGAGGCGCGCCACCACCTGGCCGACGCGCCCCAGGCCGGCGACGATGACCTTCGCAGGCCGCGGCGTATCGGCTGGGCGTGCCGCGGCATCGGCGAAGCGCGTGGCGATCAAGCGGTCATAGAGTACGAGCAGGAACGGCGTCGCGATCATCGAGAGCGCGACCGCCAGCGTGATCGCTTGCGCCACCGGCCCGGCGACGGCGCCATTCGCGGCGGCGAGGCCGAGGATGACGAAGGCGAACTCGCCGCCCTGTGCCAGCAGCAGGATGAAGAGCGGCCGCTCGCTGGAGGGCAGTCGCACGCGCTCGGCGATCAGCCACAGCACCACGCCCTTCAGGATGAACAGCACGACGATGATGCCGACCACCAGCCAGGGACGCGCCAGCAGTACGGCGAAGTCGACGCTCATGCCGACCGAGATGAAGAAAAGTCCGAGCAGCAGGCCCTTGAAGGGCTCGATTGCCGCTTCGATCTCGCGGCTGTATTCCGATTCGGCGAGCAGCACGCCGGCGAGGAAGGCGCCCAGCGCCATGGAGAGGCCCGCCGTTTCGAACAGCAGCGCGATGCCCAGGACCAGGAGCAGCGCAAAGGCGGTAAAAATTTCACGCAGCCGGGTGCGCGCGATATGCCGGAACACCGGCCGGGCGATGAAGTGCCCGAGCACGAGCGTGCCGACGATCACGGCAAGCGCGAAGCCGACCCCCTGCCAGGAAAAGCCGGACCAGCCGCCCTCGGTGCCGAGCAGCGGCAGGATGGCGAGCATCGGAATCACCGCCAGGTCCTGGAAGAGCAGGATGGCGAAGCTCGCCTGCCCGCCCTGCGTGCCGAGCGCCCCGCGCTCGGTGAGCGGCTGCAGGGCGAGCGCCGTGGAGGAAAGAGACAGTGCCATTCCCGCTACCAGCGCGACGCGCAGATCCATGCCGCCGGCGAGCGCCACCGCCGCGACCACGGCGATCGAACCGAGCACCTGCGAGAGGCCCAGACCGAACAAACGTGTGCGCATGCTCCAGAGCCGGCGCGGCTCGAGCTCCAGCCCGATGACGAAGAGCAGGAAGACCACCCCGAGCTCGGCGAAGCTGTGGATCGCCTGCGGCTCGTGGATCAGCTTGAAGCCCCACGGGCCGACGGCGATGCCGGCGAGGAGATAGCCGGCCACCGAGCCGAGGCCGAAGCGATGCGCCGCCATGACGGCGATCACGGCGGCTGCGAAATAAGTCGCCGCCTGCAACAGCAGTGCGTTCCCTCCCATCACGCGCGCAGTATAGTGGCGGCAGGGAGGGAGTCATGCGCAGTATCAGTGTCGAGGCGCTCGTGCGCGAGCGCATCGAGGCGGTGTTCGTGCGCTGCCCGGAATTATTTCGCTTCAGCGTGCGCGATCGCGCGGGGCTGCCGGATCACATCGATCCGACGACGCTCGAGGGCGAGCTCTTCATCTTCGAGATCGCGCTGGCGCCGCGCCTGGGCAAGGCCCAGTACGACGAGGTCTACGGGGCGATCGCCGCCGCCATCAGCGGCGCCTGCACCCTGTGGCCGCAGGCGAAGGAGCTGCTGTGCGGCAAGACGTTCGTCCGCTACCTG
>JAEKLK010000292.1 GCA_019509895.1 Betaproteobacteria bacterium
TTTGGGCCCTTCGTCGCCACCCATGGCGCGAAGGGCCTCGCCTATATCAAGGTGAACGATCGCTCGAAGACCCCGGAAGGCCTGCAGTCGCCGATCGTCAAGTTCCTCTCCGCGGACGTGCTGCGGCAGGTGATCGAGCGCACCGGCGCCCAGAACGGCGACACCATCTTCTTCGGCGCCGACAAGGCGAGCACCGTCAATGCCGCGCTCGGCGCGCTGCGCGTGAAGATCGGGCAGGACAAGAACCTGGTCGAGAAAAGCTGGCAGCCGCTCTGGGTGCTCGATTTCCCGATGTTCGAGTGGGACGAGGAGGGCAAGCGCTGGTCGGCCATGCACCATCCTTTCACGGCGCCGCGCGAGGGTCATGAGGACCTGATCGCGAGCGATCCGGCGCGCGCGGTGGCGAGGGCGTACGACATGGTGCTGAACGGCTGGGAAATCGGCGGCGGCTCCATCCGTATCCACCGCGCCGACGTGCAACAGAAAGTATTCAGGGCGCTTGGCATCACGGAGGACGAAGCACGCGCCAAGTTCGGCTTCCTGCTCGACAACCTGCAATACGGCGCGCCGCCGCACGGGGGAATCGCCTTTGGACTCGACCGGCTGGTGACGCTCATGGCGGGTGCCGACTCGATCCGCGACGTGATCGCTTTTCCGAAGACGCAGCGCGCGCAGGACCTGCTGGTGCAGGCCCCGAGCCCCGTGGACGAAAAGCAGTTGCGCGAGCTCGGCATCCGGCTGCGGGAGAAACCGAAAAGCTGATGCGCGCGGCGCTCTCGGCGCTGCTCCTCGTGTGCAGCACGGCGCTTGCGCTCTCCGGCAGCGTGCGCATCGAAAAGCTGCCGCCGGAGGCCCGGCGGACGCTCGAGCTGATGCAGGCCGGCGGGCCGTTTCCCTACGAGCGCGATGGCGCGGTGTTCTCGAATCGGGAACGCCGGCTGCCGCCGCGCGAGCGCGGCTACTATCGCGAGTACACGGTGAAGACGCCGGGCGTGCGCGACCGCGGTCCGCGACGCATCGTCGCCGGGCATGATGGCGACTATTACTACACCGACGATCACTACCGAACGTTTCGCCGCATCATTAGCCCATGAGCAAACTATTGGCGCGGTTGCGCGATCCGGCCCGCGCGGGGGTCTACCGGGCGCGCGCTGCCGATGACATCGAGCAGGCGACGCGCGGGAGCGAGCTAGACGTCGTAACAATCGACGCGGCCGGCGAGCTCTTCGCTGCCATCGCCGGCACGCTTGGCTTCCCGTCCTGGTTCGGCGCGAACTGGGACGCGCTTGAGGACTCGCTCAGCGACCTGTCCTGGCGGGCGCGCGATGGCTACCTGCTGATTTTTCGCGGCTATCCGGGGGGTGAATCATGCGTCATGCTGGTGGACGTGCTGCGCTCGGCGGCGCAATACTGGGCCGAGCGCGGCAAGCCGTTCTTTGCCGTCTTCATCGACCCGGAGAAGAAGCTTGAGCTGCCCGAGCTCTACCGCGGCGCATGAGCCACAAGCTGCCGGTCTCGGTGCTGGTGATCGTCCATACCGCCGGCGGCGAGGTGCTGCTGCTGGAACGCGCTTTGCGTCCGGGCTATTGGCAGTCGGTGACTGGATCGTTGGACACGATGGACGAGCCGCTGGAAGAGACGGCGGCGCGCGAGGTACGCGAGGAAACGGGGATTGAAGCGAAAGGCGGACGCCTGGAACGCTGGAACGTCGTCTACACGTTCGAGATCTACCGGCAATGGCGCCACCGCTTCGCGCCGGGCGTGCTGCACAACGTCGAGCACCTCTTTGCACTGGAATTGCCGGCGCGGCCGGCCGTCCGGCTCGCCCGCGATGAGCATGTCGATCTGGTCTGGTTACCGTGGCGCGAGGCGGCGGCAAAATGCTTTTCCTGGTCGAACCGCGACGCGATCATGATGCTCGGTGAGAAATGAGATGGAGCGGCTGAAGGTCGTCACCCTCAACATTCACAAGGGGCTGTCGCACTTCAACCGGCGGATGGTGATCCACGACCTGCGCGAGGGCCTGCAGGCGCTCAACCCGGATGTCGTCTTCCTGCAGGAAGTGCAGGGCCTCAATCAGCGCTTTGCCCTGCGTTTCGCCGGCGCGCCGCTCGAGCCGCAGCATGCGTTTCTCGCTGGCGACACCTGGCAGCATGTGTACGGCTGCAATGCCGTCTATGACCACGGGCACCACGGCAACGCCATCCTTTCGCGCTACGGCTTCCTTTCGTTCGAGAACCACGATGTTTCCGATCATGGCTTCGAGCGCCGCGGCCTGCTGCACAGCGTGGTCGCGATACCCGGATGGCGGCGCAACCTGCATTGCGTCTGCGTGCATCTCTCGCTGCACGAGCGCGGCCGCAGCCGCCAGCTGGAGGCGATCTCGGGGCGCCTGGAGGAGCTCGCGTCACGCGATCTGCCGATCATCATCGCCGGCGACTTCAACGACTGGCGCCATCGCGCCTCGTCGATACTCGAGCGGCGCCTCGGCATGACCGAGGTGTCGCTCGCGCGCTTCGGCAAGGCGGCACGCACGTTCCCGGCGATGATGCCGGTGCTGCGCCTGGACCGCATCTATGTCCGCGGATTCAAGGTCGTCGCCTCGCAGGTGCACAAGGGCAAGCCATGGTCGATGCTCTCCGACCATCTGGCGATCAGCGCCGACCTCGAAAGAGCTTAGCCGAGCAGGTGCAGTCGCCCGTCGTCGAGCGCCGGCACGACCGGGAAGGCATCGACGCGGCAGGCGAACTCCACCTCGTGCTTCAGACCGCGCGCGCTCATCATGCGGCCGAGCCGGCATTCGAGCAGCGCGTGGGGAATGGGCGAGTGCCGATAGACCGTTTGCGCCGCGCGCGCCGCATCCGACAGATCGGTCACGCTGCCCAGCGCCTGGGCGAAGCGCTCGACGAGACAGCCAGCACCAAAGAAATCCTCGAAGTTGAAATTGCCGCCCGAGCCCGAGCAGACGAGAAGCACCGTGTCGCCGGCGTGCGCGGTGAGAATGTGCTCGGCGAGCCGGCCGGCATTCAGCAGTGCGCCGCAATAGATGCGCTTGGCGCCCGCGGCGAGCGACATCGCGACCGTGCCGTTGGTCGTCGAATAGATGACGGTGCGGTCTTTCACGCCGTGCGCGACGAGCGCGAGCGGTGCCGGATGCACGAAGCCCGGCAGTGTCTCGGCATAGAGCTCGCCGGCGAGCACGCAGCGACCCGCGCCGCGAAGCTGGTCCTCGGCGCGCGCCGCCGCTTCGTCGAGCACCGGAATGACCTCGCGCGCGCCGTGTGCCAGCGCGGCAACCATGGTGGTAGTCGCAAAAAGGATGTCGATCACGACGACCACCTTGCCCGCGATGCGCACGCTATCGAACTCCTCCTTGCGCGTGAGCACGTGCAGCTTGTGAGTCAGCTCAATTTTTACGGTCATTTATCTTTGTGTTCTGGCGGCGGTGATCTTAGCGCCGGGCCGCTCGCTAGAATCGTCAGCGTGGACGATCCGTTCCTCGAGCGCATGGATTCCGAGCTGGCGGGGTGGAGCGACCCGGTCCAGCGGCTGCGCGGCGCGCTTGCGAACAACGAATTCGAGCTCTATGGCCAGCCGATCCTGCAGTTCGTCGGCGAGCCACGCTATCCGCTGGCCGAAGTGCTCGTGCGCATGCGCGAGGAAGAGCGCGCGCTCATACCGCCCGGAGAATTCCTGCCGGTGTTCGAGCACTATCGCATGATGCCGCAGCTCGATCGCTGGGTCGTGCACAACACGGTGAAGCGGCTCTCTCAGGGCTCGCGCATCGCGTGCTACTCCGTGAACCTGTCGAGCCAGACGATCGAGGACGTCGAGTTTCCGCGCTTCGTCAGCGGTCAGCTCGCGACGCACAAGGTCGAAGCGTCGCGGCTGCTTTTCGAAATCGACGAGACCGATACGCTGGTTCGCCCGGAAGCCACCGAGCGGTTCGCAAATCAGATGAAACCGGTGGGCACGCCGCTGATGATCGACAGCTTCGGCTGTCGCGCCGTGTCGTTTGCGCCGGTGAAGGCGCTCGCCGTGCAGTTCGTCAAGGTCGACGGCCGCATCACCCGCAAGGTGCTCACGAGCGAGAGCGCACGCAGCCGCCTCAACGCCATCCTGCGGGTGGGCGAGCGGCTGGGCTTCGGCGTCATCGCCGAATGCGTGGAAGAGCAGGAAGTGCTGCTGCGCCTGAAGGCCATGGGCGTCGGCTATGCCCAGGGCTTCGGCATCTACCAGCCGCATCCGATCGGCTCTCTCTAGACGCTGCACATGGATCCGATCGTCGCGCGCGCCATGGCCCGCTGGCCGAACGTGCCGGCGGTGTACGGCTGGCTCGCGCTCGACCGGCGCGGCAACTGGTTGATCCGGAGCGCGGGCGTGACGCAAGGGTTCGAGCGCATCACCAACCACGCGCTGCGCGACTTCATTGCGCGCAATTACGAGTCCGACGGTGCCGGCTGCTGGTACTTCCAGAACGGACCGCAGCGCGTGTACGTCGCGCTCGCCTACACGCCGCTCGTGGCCCATTACGAAGGCGATTCGCTTGCGGACCACTGCGGGCAACGGTTCGTGCCTCGCGCGGTCTACCTCGATGACGAAGGTTCGGTGCTGATGGAAGGACCTCGCGCCGTCGCGCTTCTGGATGACCGGGATCTCGCGCGCTTTGCCGATTCAGACGCCCGCCTCGAGCGCATCCGGCGGGCCGAAGTAGCGGGCCGTTTCGGCTTCGTAGCGGAGCCGCAAGCCGGTTGATTTCCGGCCCGGTATTTTCTTGCACCGCGCCAATTTCCTCTTTATAATCCGGCCTCTTTTTTAAGACCCTGGGCGGCTACTGAGTACAGTCGTGGCCGCCCGGTTTGTTTCTGGACGAGCCAAAAAAATGCCCACCGTCAATCAGTTAGTGCGTCAGGGGCGCGTTAACCCGCGTCCCAAGTCGAAGGTCCCGGCGCTCGCCGGCTCGCCGCAGAAGCGCGGGGTCTGCACGCGCGTTTACACCACGACGCCCAAGAAGCCGAACTCGGCGTTGCGCAAGGTGGCCAAGGTGCGCCTCACCAACGGCTTCGAGGTGATCGGCTACATCGGTGGCGAGGGGCACAACCTGCAGGAGCACTCGGTGGTGCTGATTCGCGGCGGTCGCGTCAAGGACCTGCCCGGCGTGCGCTATCACATCGTGCGCGGTTCGCTCGACACGCAAGGCGTCAAGGACCGCAAGCAGGCACGATCGAAGTACGGCGCCAAGGCGCCGAAGTCGGCTTAAGAAGGTAGAAAGCACATGCCTCGACGCAGAGAAGTACCGAAGCGCCAGATCCTGCCCGACCCGAAGTTTCACAACGTCGAGCTCGCGAAGTTCGTCAACGTCCTGATGACGCGCGGCAAGAAGTCGGTGGCGGAGCGCATCATCTACGGCGCCCTGGAAACCATCAAGTCGAAGTCCGGCAAGGACCCGATCGAGGTCTTCGGCCAGGCGGTGCAGAACGTGAAGCCGATCGTCGAGGTGAAGAGCCGGCGCGTCGGCGGCGCGAACTACCAGGTGCCGGTGGAAGTGCGGCCGGTGCGTCGCGTGGCGCTAGGGCCGTGGCGGTGCGATGAAGAAGCGCGAGGAAGTCCATCGTATGGCTGAAGCCAACAAAGCTTTCTCGCATTACAGGTTCTGAGGACATGGCTGTGGCCCGCAAAACCCCAATCGAGCGCTATCGGAACATCGGCATCTCGGCTCACATCGACGCCGGGAAGACCACCACGACCGAGCGCATCCTTTTCTACACCGGCGTGAACCACAAGATCGGCGAGGTTCACGACGGCGCCGCGACCATGGACTGGATGGAGCAGGAGCAGGAGCGCGGCATCACCATCACGTCTGCGGCCACCACCTGTTTCTGGAAGGGAATGGACCTCTCCTATCCCGAGCACCGCATCAACATCATCGACACGCCCGGGCACGTCGACTTCACCATCGAGGTGGAGCGCAGCCTGCGCGTGCTCGACGGCGCCTGCATGGTCTACGACGCCGTGGCCGGCGTGCAGCCGCAGTCCGAGACCGTGTGGCGCCAGGCGAACAAGTACCGCGTGCCGCGCCTCGCCTTCATCAACAAGATGGACCGTGTCGGCGCGACCTTCTTCAAGTCCTACGAGCACATCCGCTCGCGACTCAAGGGCAATCCGGTGCCGATCCAGCTGCCGATCGGCCTCGAAGACAAGTTCGCCGGCGTGATCGACCTGGTCACCATGCAGGCGATCTA
This sequence comes from Betaproteobacteria bacterium, assembly GCA_019509895.1. Classification (GTDB taxonomy): domain Bacteria; phylum Pseudomonadota; class Gammaproteobacteria; order Burkholderiales; family SG8-39; genus SCGC-AG-212-J23. The sequence continues at coordinate 6,243 of JAEKLK010000292.1, forward strand.
CTGGGACGAAGCCTCGCAGGGCATGAAGTTCGAGAAGAAGCCGGTCCCGGCGGAGCTGCAGGCCGAGGCCAAGGAATGGCGCGACAAGCTGGTCGAGGCGGCCGCCGAAGCGAACGAAGAGCTGATGAACAAGTACCTCGAGACGAACGAGCTTTCGGTCGAGGAGGTCAAGCGCGGGCTGCGATTGCGCACCATCGCCAACGAGATCGTGCCGATGCTCTGCGGCACCGCGTTCAAGAACAAGGGCGTGCAGGCGATGCTCGATGCGGTGATCGACTACCTGCCCTCGCCGGTCGACATCCCGCCGGTCAAGGGCGAGACGGAGAACGGCCAGCCGGCGACGCGCGCGCCGGACGACAAGCAGCCATTCGCCGCGCTCGCCTTCAAGATCATGACCGACCCGTTCGTCGGCCAGCTTTCCTTCATCCGCGTGTATTCCGGCGTGCTTAGTTCCGGCGACACCGTGTACACCTCGATGAAGGGCAAGAAGGAGCGCATCGGGCGCCTGTTGCAGATGCACGCCAACGAGCGCGAGGAGATCAAGGAAGTGCGCGCCGGTGACATCGCCGCCGTGGTCGGGCTGCGTGACGTGGTGACCGGCGAGACGATCTGCGACGTGAAGAACATCATCACGCTCGAGCGCATGGAGTTCCCCGAGCCCGTCATCTCGCAGGCGGTCGAGCCGAAGACCAAGGTCGACCAGGAGAAGATGGGGGTGGCGCTTGGCCGCCTAGCGCAGGAAGACCCATCGTTCCGCGTGCGCACCGACGAGGAGTCGGGCCAGACCATCATTTCGGGCATGGGCGAGCTGCACCTCGAGATCATCGTCGACCGCATGAAGCGCGAGTTCGGCGTGGAGGCCTCGGTGGGCAAGCCGCAGGTGGCCTATCGCGAGACCTTCAAGAAGGCGAACGAGTCCGAGGGCAAGTTCGTCAAGCAGACCGGCGGCCGCGGCCAGTACGGCCATGTGTGGCTCAAGCTTGAGCCGCAGCCGCATGGCAAGGGCTTCGAGTTCGTCGACGGGATCAAGGGCGGGCGCGTGCCGAAGGAGTACATCCCGGCGGTCGAGAAGGGCGTGAAGGAGGCGCTGCAGGACGGCGTGCTCGCCGGCTATCCGGTGGTGGACGTCAAGGTGACCTTGACCGACGGCTCCTACCACGAGGTCGACTCGAACGAGAACGCCTTCAAGATGGCCGCCATCTTCGCCTTCAAGGACGGCATGCGCGCCGGCCACCCGGTGCTGCTCGAGCCGATCATGGCGGTCGAGGTCGAGACCCCCGAGGAAAAGATGGGCGATGTGATCGGCGATCTGTCCGGCCGCCGCGGCGTGATCCAGGGTATGGACGACCTGCCCGGCAGCAAGGCGATCAAGTCCGAAGTGCCGCTGATGGAAATGTTCGGCTATTCGACCACGCTGCGCTCGCTCACGCAGGGCCGCGCGACGTACACGATGGAATTCAAGCACTACGCCGAGGCGCCGAAGGCGATTGCGGACGCGATCATCAAGAAAGACGACGACAAGGAAAAGAAGTAGGAACCCCTATGGCCAAAGGCAAATTCGAGCGCACCAAGCCCCACGTGAACGTGGGCACGATTGGTCACGTTGACCATGGCAAGACGACGCTGACGGCGGCGATGACGCACATTCTCGCGAAGAAGTACGGGGGCGAGGCGAAGAACT
>JAEKLK010000293.1 GCA_019509895.1 Betaproteobacteria bacterium
AGGCGCCGCGCCAGCCGCTCGGGCAGCCCGGCGCGGCGGATTTTCTGTGCTGCCGACTCGAAGTCGTACGGCACGCGGTAAAACGTGATGCGCTCACGCTCGAGATCGGCGAGCGCATAGCAGGCGGCGGTATTGCGATCGCGCGGCTGGCCGGCCGAGCCGACGACGGCGAGCCAGCGGCGCTGGCCCGTCGTCGGAATCGGCATGCCCGGCGTCGGCCGGAACGGCATCGCGAAGCGCCCTTCACCCATGAAGAAGAGCCGCTGCTCGTGCACATGCCCGCAGAAGACCATCGCGGCGTTCGCTGCCTCGATGCTCATCGTCGCCTGGCGCACGCCGCTGACGTACGTCCAGCGCTCAGGCACTGCAGCGCTCGCATGCACGAACAGGCGGTCCTCCTCGCGCACCGTCGTCGGCAGCGCTTCCAGGAACGCGAGCTGGCCTTTCGTCAACCGCGGGCGTGTCCAGGCAATAGCTGCGAGTGCCTGGCTGTTCAGGCCCGGCACCATGCGCCCGAGCGCCGCGGCGTCGTGATTGCCGAGCACGACGATGGCGCCGCGCGCGGCGTGCGCCTGCACGAGCTCGAGCACGGCGGCCGGATCGGCACCGTAGCCGACGAGATCGCCGAGGAACGCATGGCGCTCTGCCCCCAGCGCCTTCGCGTGGTCGAGGCAGGCGGTGAGCGCCTCGAGGTTGCTATGGATGTCGGCGAAGAGCGCGAGCTTCAGCGCACCTGCCTCAGCTGCTCCAGTATCGCGGGGTTCTCGAGAGTCGAGACGTCCTGCGTGATCTCCTCGCCCTTGGCGATGGCGCGCAGCAAGCGCCGCATGATCTTGCCCGAGCGCGTCTTCGGCAGGTTGTCGCCGAAGCGGATGTCCTTGGGCTTGGCGATCGGCCCGATCTCCTTGCCGACCCAGTCGCGCAGCTCCTTGGCAATCTTCAACGCCTCGTCACCGGTCGGGAGCGCGCGCTTGAGTACCACGAAGGCGCACACCGCCTCGCCGGTGAGCTCGTCCGGCCGTCCGACCACCGCCGCCTCGGCGACCAGTTCCTTATGCGCGACCAGCGCCGATTCGATCTCCATCGTACCGAGGCGATGGCCGGAAACGTTCAGCACATCGTCGATGCGGCCGACGATGCGGAAGTAGCCGTCCTCGTCGGTGCTCGCGCCGTCGCCGGCGAGATAGAGCTTGCGCTGGAACTCGTCCGGCCAATAGGTCTTCACGTAGCGATCGGCATCGCCCCAGATTGTGCGCAGCATCGCCGGCTACGGGCGCTTGATGACCAGGATGCCGCCTTTGCCCTTGCCGACCGGATGGCCGGTCTCATCGACGATGTCGGCAAAGATGCCGGGAAGCGGCAACGTTGCGGAGCCGGGCTTGGTCGGCGTCGCGCCCGGCAGCGGCGAGATCATGTGGCCGCCGGTCTCGGTCTGCCACCACGTGTCGACGATCGGGCAGCGGCCACCGCCCACCGTCTCGTGATACCAGATCCACGCTTCGGGATTGATCGGCTCGCCCACCGTGCCGAGGATGCGCAGTGACGTCAGGTTGTACTTCTTCGGCAGATCGCCGCCCGCCTTGATTAGCGAGCGGATCGCGGTCGGCGCCGTGTAGAACACGTTCACCTTGTGGTCTTGGATGATCTTCCAGAAGCGCCCCGCATCCGGGTAGGTCGGCACACCTTCGAACACCACTTCCGTCGCGCCGACGGCGAGCGGTCCGTAAGTGATGTAGCTGTGTCCGGTGACCCAGCCGACATCCGCCGTGCACCAGAAGACATCGCTCGGCTTGCTGTCGAACACCCATTTCATCGTCAGCGCGCACCACAGCAGGTAGCCGCCGGTCGAGTGCTGGATGCCCTTCGGTTTCCCGGTGGAACCCGACGTGTAGAGGATGAAAAGCGGATGCTCGGCATTGACGAATGTCGGCTCGCAGGTTTCCGCCTGCCCTTTCACCGAGTCTTCCCACCACGTGTCGCGGCCGGCGCTCATGGCTACTTTCGAGCCGGAGCGCTTGTAGACGAGCACGTTCTTGATCGCCTCGCAGCCGCCCATGCCGAGCGCTTCGTCGACGACCGGCTTGAGCGGAATTTCCTTCCCGCCACGGAATTGCCCATCGGCCGTGATGACGGCGATCGCGCCCGCGTCGATGATGCGCTCCTGCACGCTCTTGGCGGAGAAGCCGCCGAAGACTACCGAGTGCGTCGCGGCGATGCGCGCGCACGCCTGCATGGCGACCACGGCCTGGATCGACATCGGCATGTAGATCAGGACGCGATCGCCCTTCTTGATGCCCTTCGCCTTGAGCGCGTTGGCTAAGCGGCACACCTCGGCGTGCAGCTGCCGATAGGTGATCTTCGTGACCTTGCCATCGTCCGCCTCGAAGAGGATCGCGGTCTTGTCGCCCTGCGTCTCGAGATGCCGGTCGAGGCAGTTGTACGAGGCGTTCAGCTCGCCGTCATGGAACCAGCGAAAGAACGGCGCCTTCGATTCGTCGAGCACCTTGGTGAAGGGCTTCGACCAGGAAAGCGTCTCGCGCCCGAGGCGCGCCCAGAAGCCTTCGAAATCGCGCTCGGCCTCCGCCACCATCTTGCGGTAGGCCTCCATGCCGGCGATGTTGGCCTGCTTGACGAATGCTGGCGCGGGCGGAAATACCCGCTTCTCCTGCAGCACCGATTCAATGGTCGAGCTCGACGCCATGCTCCTCCTCCGTGCTCAATAGCGGTTACACGAATACAATCACCAAATTAACACCCTGTAAAGCCAACGGCCATCGCGGCGCTTGAACGCGCGAAGCAGGCCGATCTCATGACCACGATCAAAAAAGCCGACCTCGTCCAGAGTATCGCTGACGCCCTGCAATTCATCTCCTACTATCACCCGCGCGATTACCTGCAGGCGCTGGCGCGCGCTTACGAGCGCGAGCAGTCGCCCGCCGCGAAGGACGCGATCGCGCAGATCCTCACCAACTCGCGCATGTGCGCCGAAGGCCATCGGCCGATCTGCCAGGACACCGGCATCGTCAACGTCTTCCTCAAGATCGGGATGGGCGTGCGCTTCGACTTCGACGCCTCGCTCGAGGATGTGGTCAATGAAGGCGTGCGCCTGGCCTACACCGACGGTGACAATCCGCTGCGCGCCTCCGTGCTCACCGACGTGCTGGCGAGCCGCAAGAACACGCGCGACAACACGCCGGCGGTGATCCATGTCGAGCTCGTACCGGGCAGCAAAGTGGCGATCGATGTCGCCGCCAAAGGCGGCGGCTCCGAGGCAAAGTCGAAGTTCGCCATGCTGAACCCTTCCGACTCGATCGCCGAGTGGGTGCTGAAGACGGTGCCGACCATGGGCGCGGGCTGGTGCCCGCCCGGCATGCTGGGCATCGGCGTTGGCGGCACGGCCGAGAAGGCGATGCTCATGGCGAAGGAATCGCTGATGGAGCCGATCGACATGGCGGAGCTCAAGGCGCGCGGCCCAAAAAGCAAAACGGAGGAGCTGCGCATCGAGCTCTACGACAAGGTGAACGCGCTCGGCATCGGCGCGCAGGGTCTGGGCGGCCTATCCACCGTGCTCGACGTCAAGATCCGCACCTATCCGACACACGCTGCCAACCAGCCGGTGGCGATGATTCCCAACTGCGCGGCGACGCGCCATGCGCACTTCGTGCTCGATGGCTCGGGCCCTGCGGAGTTTGAAGCACCGAGCCTGAGCGACTGGCCGGCCGTCACGTGGACGGCGGCGGCGAATTCCCGCCGCGTCAATCTCGATACGCTGACGCGCGCCGATGTGGCCTCCTGGAAGCCGGGCGAGCGCCTATTACTCAACGGTAAGCTGCTCACCGGCCGCGACGCGGCGCACAAGCGCATCCAGGAGATGCTCGCGCGCGGCGAGAAGCTGCCGGTGGACTTCACCAACCGCGTGATCTACTACGTCGGCCCGGTCGATCCGGTGCGCGACGAAGTCGTCGGCCCCGCGGGTCCAACCACGTCGACTCGCATGGATAAGTTCACCGACCTGATGCTCGGAAGCACGGGCCTCGTCGCCATGGTGGGCAAGGCCGAGCGCGGGCCGGCGGCGATCGAGTCGATCCGCAAATACAAGGCGGCGTATCTCATCGCCGTCGGCGGCGCCGCTTACCTCGTGGCCAAGGCGATCCGCAAGTCGCGCGTGCTCGCGTTCCAGGACCTCGGCATGGAGGCGATCTACGAGTTCGAGGTGCACGACATGCCGGTCACCGTCGCGGTCGATGCGAACGGCGAGTCGCTGCACAGCACCGGTCCGGCGGAGTGGTCGCGCAAGATCGTCGAGCTGAAGCTCCCCGTCAGCGCAGCGTGACCCACTGGCGCGGCATCTGGGCCGTCTTCTGCGGCGGCCTGGTCGCGGGCGCCTACATGACGAAGGTGCCGCCGGCGTTGCCGCAGATGCGCGCCGCGCTCGACCTGTCGCTGGTGGAGGCGACATTCATCGTCACCACCTTCAATGTCCTCGGCATGCTCGTCGGCATCTTTGCCGGCATGCTCGGCGACCGCTATGGCCGCAAGCGCTTCGCGCTCGCCGGCTTGGCCTTGATGGCGCTCGGCGGCGCGCTCGGCGCGGCGGTCGACGCCTTCGTGCCACTGCTCGTGTCGCGCTTCGTCGAAGGCGTGGGTTTCATCCTGTTCGCCGTGCCCGCGCCGGCGCTCATGAGCGCAATGAGCGCCGATGCGCGCAGCCGCGCCAAGGCGCTGGGCCTATGGAGCGCGTACATGCCGACCGGCGGTACCGTGGCGCTTCTCGCCGCCCCTGTCTTCATCGCCGTCGCAAGCTGGCGCGCGCTCTGGCTTGCAATCGCCGCCGCCGCGCTGCTGGCCGCCATTGCCATCGCTCGCGCGGTTCCTGCCATGCCCACCGCGCGCGTCAGCTCGCTGCGGCTGCTGGTGGAATCGCTCGCGCAGCCGGGCAACGTCGTGATGTCGCTTCTTTTCGCCTGTTACGTCGCGCAGTGGACCTCGATCATGGTCTGGCTGCCGACGTTTCTCGCCGAGCGAGGTACCTCCACCGCTGCCGCGTCAGCCGCCACCGCGCTCATGGTGCTCGTGAATGCCCCGGGCAACCTTGCTGGCGGCTGGTTTCTTTCGCGCGGCGTGCCGCGCGCTGCGCTCGTCATCACCGCCTCGGTGATCGCCGGCTTGTGCGAGATCGGGATGCTCGCTCCCGCGCTTCCCGGTGCGGCGCGCTACGCTCTGGTGCTCGTCTTCTCGGCCTGCGCCGGTGTCATCCCGGCCTCGGTCTTCGCCGGCCTGCCGGTGCATGCTCGTTCGCCGCAGCACATCGCCACCGGCAACGGCATGGTGCTGCAACTCTCGAATATCGGACAGTTCTTCGGCCCTCTGGCGATCGCCTGGATCGTGTCGCACTACGGCGGCTGGGAGGCGACGCTCTGGGCCATGCTCGCCTTTGCGCTCGCCGCTGCCGCGTGCGGCGTGGCCCTCGGCCGGATCGAGAGTCGCCGGCGCTAAAATCGCCGCATGGCCAGCGTCCTCATATGCGAAGTCGGCCCGCGAGACGGGCTGCAGAACGCGCATCATCTCGTTTGTGCCGCCGAAGCTGATCCCGGCCATGGCCGACACCGCGGACATCGTCCGTCATGCGGTCAAGATTCCCGGCCTGAAGGTCGTCGCGCTCGCACCCAACCTCAAGGGGTTTCAGCGCGCGCTCGAGGCGGGTGCGCACAAGGTTACGTTCCCGGTCTCGGCGAGCCGCGAGCACAGCCTGTCGAACGTGCGCATGACGCCCGAGCAGATGGTCGAGGAAGTGCGCAAGTGCGCCGAGTATGCGCATCCCGGCGTCGAGATCGAGGGCGCCGTCTCCACCGCCTTCGGCTGCACGATGCAGGGCGCTGTACCCGAGGACGATGTCGTTCGCATCGCCGCCTCGCTCGCCGAGTTCTGTGACGGCGTCGCCCTGGCCGACACCGTGGGCTATGCCAATCCCGCGCAGGTGAAACGCGTCTTTTCCAGAGTGAAGAAGGCCATCGGGAGCAAGCTGGAAGGCGCGCATTTTCACAACACGCGCGGCCTCGGCCTCGCCAACGCACTGGCCGCATATGAAGAAGGCGTTCGGGCATTCGATAGCTCGCTTGGCGGCCTCGGCGGCTGTCCATTCGCGCCCGGCGCGAGCGGCAACGTGATCACCGAGGATCTCGTGTTCATGTTCGAAGCGATGGGTGTCTCCACTGGCATCGACCTCGACAAGCTGATGGTGGCGCGCAAGATGATGGTCGAGGTCCTGCCCCAGGAGCAGACCTACGGGCATTTCGCCCTCGCCGGCGTTCCCAAAGGATTCCGTGCCACTGCTTGAGGGGGTGCGCGTCGTCGAGTTCGCGCACATGGTGATGGGCCCCTCCTGCGGGCTCGCGCTCGCGGACCTGGGCGCCGAAGTGATCAAGGTGGAGCCGCTGCAACAAGAAAAGCTTTGCCGTCGATCTCAAGCACGCGGAAGGCCGGGAGCTGGTGCTGCGGCTGCTCGAGCGCAGCGATGTCCTTACGGAAAACTTCCGGCCGGGCGCGCTCGACAAGCTGGGCTTCGGCTACCGCAAGCTGAAGGAGCGCAGTCCCCGCCTCATCTATTGCTCGCTGAAAGGCTTCCTTACGGGGCCTTATGAGCACCGCGCCGCCCTCGACGAGGTGACGCAGATGATGGGTGGCCTCGCCTACATGACCGGCCTCCCCGACCGGCCGCTGCGCGCCGGCTCCTCGGTGATCGACATCCTCGGCGGTACCTTCGCCGCCCTCGGCATCGTCGCGGCGCTGCGCGAGCGCGACCAGACGGGGCGCGGCAAGCGCATCACGTCCTCGCTCTTCGAGACGACGGCGCTTCTCGTCGCGCAGCACATGGCGCAGTACGAGCTCACCGGCGAGGCGCCGCCGCCGATGTCGGTGAAGCGGCCGGCGTGGGGCGTCTACGACATCTTTCAGACCAAGGACGGCCAGCTCTTCGTCGGCGTGGTGACCGATACACAGTGGGAGATTTTCTGCCGTGAGTTCGGCGAGCCGCAGCTCGCCACGGATGCGCGGCTCAAGACCAACGGCATGCGCGTGAAGGAGCGCACCTGGCTGATCCCGCGCCTGGGCGAGCTGATGCGCCGCTATACGAAGGCGCAGCTTGCGCAGAAGCTGGAAGCGATCGGCCTGCCGTTTGCGCCAATCGCAAAGCCGTGGGATCTGCTGGACGACCCGCATCTCAACGCCGGCGGCGGCCTCATCCCGACGACGGTGCGCGGCAAGACGATCCACGTCCCGGCGCTGCCGCTCGAGTTCGACGGCGCGCGCCTGCCGAAGCGAGCTGACCCACCGGAGGTCGGCGAGCACGGGGCGGATTTGCTGACGGAGCTCGGCTGCTCGAGCGCGGACATCCAGCGCCTGCGCGAGCAGCGCATCGTCGCGCTGCCCGGGACATAGGGACAGTGGCGTTTATTTCATCGTGCACTGATCGACGTAGGCATCGCCGCGGTTGGTGAGCACGGTGCCGAGCGTCTTGTGCATGATGCGGCCGTCCGCCGCCTTGCCGACGACCTGCAGGTAGTAGTTCTGGATCGGGAACTGGTTGCGGTTGAACTTGAATGAGCCGCGCACGCTCTGGAAGTCGGCCGCGCGCAGCGCGTTGCGAAGCGCGTCCTTGTCCTCGATCCGGCCCTTCACCTTGCGCACCGCGGAGTCGATGAGCAGGGCGGTGTCGTAGCCGGACGCGGCGTAGCCCGTCGGCAGGCGCTTGTACTCCTTCTCGAACGCGGCAACGAATTTTTTGTTCGCCGGGTTATCGAAGTCGATCGACCAGTGGCCGACGCTGAAGAGGCCGAGCATCGGGTCACCCACGGCACGGATGATGTCCTGGTCCGAGCCCCAGAGCGGCACCACCAGCTGGATGTCCTTCGACATGCCGGCGGCGACGAACTGCTTGATGAAGTTGACGCCCATGCCGCCGGGCAGGAAAACGTAGAGCGCCTCGGGCTGCTTGGCGCGGATCTGCGTGAGCTCCGCCGAATAATCGAGCTGGCCGAGCTTGGTGTACATCTCGTCGACCAGCCTGCCCTTGTACATGCGCTTGAAGCCGGTCGCCGCGTCCTGCCCGCCGACGTAGTTCGGCGCGAGGAAGACGGCGTTCTTGATGCCCTTCGAGTTCATGTACTGACCCGCCGCCTCGCTGTACGCCTCGCTCGGCCAGGAGGCGGCGAAGAAGAACGGGTTGCACTGCGCGCCGGTGTACTGCGCCGGGCCGGCGTTCGGCGAGACGAAGAACACCTTGCTCGCGATCGCATCGGGTGCGACGGCGAGCACGATGTTCGAGAAGACGATGCCGGTGATGAAGTCGACTTTCTCGAGTCGCAGGTAGCGCTCGGCGAGCTGCTTCGCGTTCTCAGGCTTGAGCTGGTCGTCGCCCACCATTACCTCGGCCGGCAGGCCGCCGAGCTTGCCGCCATTCAGCTTCACCGCGAGGTTGAACGCATCGCGGATGTCGGTGCCGATCGAGGCGTTCGGTCCGGAGAGCGTGCTGATGAAGCCGATCTTCACCTTGTCGGCCGCCTGCACGCTGAACGCGGCCGCCATGGCCGCCGCCACTACGATGCTGCGCATGCCCCCTCCCCAATTTCTAGCGTGGTTCCCGCTTGACGCGCAGCTTCTCGTCGAAAATCTTGCCGCGCTCGATCACCACTCTTCCATCGAGCGCGATGGTGCAGTCGCGCATCGGCACGTCGTAGTGCCCGCGCGTATTGCGCTTGCCGCCGCCCTGCGTGTTCGGGCCGGTGGAGAAAAGAAAATTGCCCGGAAAGGTGCGCGCCGCGGCGCGATGGCGCTCCGGCGTGTCGCCGTGCAGCGCGATGCCGTACCAGAGCGCCTGCGGATTCATGCCCCACCCAAGATGTGAGACCGCGTAGGGATCGCGGTCGCCCGTGGCGGACTTGCCGTCGTCCAGCCAGTCGCGCATCAGCTTCGCGTCCATGCCGCCTTGGATCTCGACGACGTGTCCTTCGCGGATGGTGAGCTTCACCGGATCGGCGACATAGCGGCAGTACGGCAGGATTACGATGTCGCCCGGCTGCAAGACCACCGTGCCGTGGGCGCTGCCTTCGTTCGGAAACGTGTGGATGTGGCCACCGCCCCAGTGATCGAAGTGCCCGCGCTCATCGGCGTAGCCCCATTGCGTCATCACCGGGTACTCGCCGCAGGCATACGTGAGGTCGGTGCCAGCCTCGCTGGTGACCCGCGCCTTGCGCGTCTTCTTGTACAGCGACTCGGCATACTTGCACGCGTCCTTGAGCCCGGCCGGCGACATCAGCTGCTCGAGATCGTCTGGCGCGTCGATGATCATCAGCACGCGCGTGCCGCCATCCATCACCTCCTTCAGCCAGCGGGTGAAGAGCGGCACGTGGAACACGACGACCATGTCGGCGGCCTTCACCGCTTCGAGCGTGCCCTTGCACTGGCCGATGGTCGGCACGCCGACCTTGGTCCACGACGGGACCGAGTTGACGCAGAGCTCGTAGATATCCGCGCCTAGATCGTCCGCCGCAGCGAACACCGCCTGGATGTATTCGCGCCGCGTCGCGAGGTCGCTAACGACGGCGATCGTCTCGCCTTTCTTCACCTGGCAGAGCTCGAGCTCCTTGCGATAGAGCTGCGCCAGCTTCGCCGGATTCACTTCCT